>DASCRS010000001.1:0-13002 GCA_034402455.1 Candidatus Poseidonia sp.
CTCCAAATCCACCAATAACATCCCCTCGCTCCAAGACGGGGCAACAACTGCTTGGCCGTCTGGCCATGCGACCATACTTCTGCCATCAAATAGCAAGTCATCGTTACCCCCCACTTGATTGGCGAGAAGAAACGGATGGTTGAGAATTGAGGCCGCGTGGCGAGCAACCTCCAAACGGGTACTGAATTTTTCACTGTGATACGGTGAGGCTGACAGGTTGACTGTTGCGTTGATATCTACGCCTTGTCGGCACCATTCAGCAATGTGTTCAATCGGGTCTTGCTCGTAAGCAGATGGTGTCTTTCCTGCTGATTGCCAAGCATCCTCGCAAACCGTAACGCCAAGAGTCATTCCGCCAATTGACCGAGCAAGCCCAGAGCGATTTTCTGGAGCAAAGTACCGAGCCTCATCGAATACATCATAGGTCGGCAGGAGTCGTTTTTGTGCTACAATTCTTGAACTCGGATCTATTGTAATGGAGGCAACATCTGGGCCGCAACGAATCACGCCATTGGTGGGTAAAGAACGATTATCTTGAGAGGGAATCGGCGTTCCTACCAACAAAGGTATTGATACGGGAATTTCAAGAGCGGTATCCAAGGAACGTTGCACGAAATCTTGCTCAAGCAACAAATCACGTGGAGGATAGCCACATACGGCCAATTCTGTTGAGATGCCGATGGTTGCACCTTCTTTTTGAGCCTGCTTGGCCAATTTGGAAAGCCTTTCAGCATTACCAGATAGGTCGCCAACAGTAGCATCCATTTGCAATAATGCGATGATGCTCATGTGTTCACCTTCAGATCGACTCAAGGATGCTTAACAATTTCGCCATTGGCGTCTTTGTACCACCATTCATTGGTTGCTTTATCGTGGTACCACCAATAACCATCAGCGCCTTTGACCCAATCGGTTTCTTCTTCTCCGCTTTCTTGGGTTGTACCAGCGGCTGCAGTACCTGAATTCTTGTCATCGTAATCGTCCTCGTCGTCCTCGTAATCGTCGTATTCATCAAATTCAGATGAATATTCATCCCAATCATAGGATATCTTTGAACCTTGATTCACGGTCATGCGCTTCATCATCACAAGCAATGTGACGATGATGGAAAGGAAGAGGATTCCGGTTATGACTCCAATCACGGGGTTAACATCGCCGAAGACCTTCTCGCCGAATGATGGCTCTTCAGCTGTGCGAACATCAACGGTAGGTCCACTGCTTGTGACGCCGTTATCAAGGGTTGCTACCACCCATTGAACACCAGGTTTTGTTGGACCCCAATCCAAAGTGACTAATCCGATTCCGCCGGCTTCAGCAGTTACCGAAGTTCGCTGAATCACTTCACGATTACCTTCGAGGTCAACAGACTCAAACAGCACATCTATGGAACCTTCCAAAGAGCCAGTGTTAGCAACTTCCAATTGAACCGAAGTCGTTTCTCCTACATCAATTAAGAAACGTGAATAGGAAACTGAGGAGGGTGAAAGTTCAAACTGAGGTTGTAGCCATTCCATATTCCAAGTTGAAATCATGATTCCAGCAGGTTCTCCTCCAAGACTGAGAACTTCGTTACCAGCAAGGTCGCGCCCATCAATACGAATGGACACAGTCATTCTATCAAGCATCATTTCATCGGTGACTTCGGTCAAATCCATGACCGCATAAACTTCGAGATGGTTTCCGTCAATCTCATTACCATCAAGATTCATTGGAACTCGGCCAGAACGTAGGGTATCGCCGGTATCAAAATCTTCAACACGCCAAACCAATTCTAAAGATTGAACATCAAGACCACCTAATTCTTCAAGAACAACACGAACTTCTTGTTCTTCTCCTCCAAGAATAGCGGTTGGCCGAGGTGAGAGTACCTCAATGGGTTCGGGACCTGTTCCATCAACTCGAATCCAGCGAACAGAATTTTCCTTATCGGTGAGGTCAATACCTTGGCCCTCAAGACAACCTACAGCCCATGTTAACGAGAAAGAACCCGAAACAACTGGGGCTTGAAGTTCAGCGGACCAGATTCCATTAATTGCATTCGCATGGACTGTTTGTCCCGCAAAGAAGACATCTACATCACAATCGAAATTAGGAATTGTATGAGTTTCAGCAAACTCCAAGGCCCCTGAAACTTCCATTTGTGTCAAAGGAGTTACACGAGCTCCGTCTCCAAGGAAGGAGCCAGATGTAAGATACAAATTGACTGTTTCTTCGGGAACAGCCAAACCAGCAGAGAAGCGCCATCGGTGTTCAGGGAAGTTCTTCATTTCCTCTTGACCAGCACGGTCAACAACTCTAATCGCTGGTTCACGACGATTATCTCCAAGGTCAGGAGTGTTCCATCCAAAATGCATCTCAATGTTCAACAGCATATCCTTCTCAAAGGGGTCGGCAGGACCGTTCTCACCAATCATTTCACAATCGGAGATGATGATGTGAATGGATTGAGTGGTACAGTTACCTGTGTTGAAATCCCAAAGAATTGACATGGTATCACTACCCTGATTGTGTGCAAGCATCACTTCAACAGTGGCAAGGTCAGAACCACCGTTTGGTTCTGAGATTTTGATATCAAGTTCATAGGGTTGAGCAGGGTGTAACCAAGACTTCCTTCCATCTTGCCATGCAAATGCATCTGGCTCAAGCGTAGGGGCTCCATCAATGGCGAGTTGGTAGACAAACAACTGTTCTCCTTCAACAGAGGAGCCACCGTCTACAATTGAGTAGCCTGAAGGGTCTGTTCCTTCAATGTACACTGCCACTTTTTGACCCAAACTTGCCGCTGTATCGTCAAGCATCAAGGTGTAAACCCCAGTCAAGGCCGTCAAATCACTTGGAAGAAGCAGTGACTCTGATGAGAATTCTCCTTCATCGGGCCAACCGTTGAGATTGGCATCATCAACCCATTCTTTCCACACCATAGCACTGAGGTTGGTTGGCAAAACAGGTTGGTCAGTTACGGTCATCTGAAGAACCTGTGTTGGGCTCGGAGTACGATGGTCGTACCGCTCAACGGAGGAGGATAGTACGCGTGGTTTTACTGAGTCTACGGTAAAGGTGCGAGAGATTTCAGCCGGTACGATGATGTCAGAGCCGTTGAGAGACTGCAATCCGATAGTCCAAGTAACATCACCATAGGTAAATGGAATCGTCTCTGTAAAGTTCCAATAATTTGCATCAAGTGAAGTTGTATTCATGATTTCAGTTCCACCACGAGATAGAGTCAGTTTTGCATCCCCATCTACGAACGCGTCATTGGATGTAATTCCTTCAAATCCAACCTTAACTGAGATATTCATCTGCTCTCCACCCCTTAGATATTGCCGATTAGAGGCCATAGGGCCAGAAGCATCAGAGAAATCGATTGATTTTAGTTCAAGATCATTTTCATAGCCTTGCTGGCTAATAGAGCCCCAAGTGTATGAGAATGGAATCGCAACTACACTGTTTTGTAATACCGTTCTTGATGTGACCGTGACCTGCATTGAATCATCCCAAATAGGACGGAGGCGGAAAGTGATGTTGGCTGTAACAGTCATTCCATCTTCAACCGCTTCAATCGGTCGGTCAGGATGAAGTTCAACCATTTCAAAATCACCAAGGCCAACTGGATTCGCTCCGCTCATCGGGAATAGCCATGTTGCATGATTGTCTTTACTGATCACGTCAAGGCGATGCTGAACGACATTGCTGCCGATGACTTGGTATTCGGTCTCAACAGTTTGCCAGTTTTGGCTTGGCGTGAGGACTGAAGGGGCATCTCGCATGGCTCCGTTTTGGAGGATGACCGTGCTCGAGGTTTGCAAACTGACGATTTCCACCGTTAGCCCACCGCGTTCGGTTGCGATAAAGGGCAAGGGGATGGCTTGCATACCACCGATGTCGGGAATTGAGGTTCTTGCTTGATTTACGCCCATGACGAAATCGGAATCGGAATCGGCTACAAGATTGTAGGACCCGTTGTAAGGAACATTCAATCCTCCAAGAAGGACCGTCCCTTGGCCCGATACTTCCAAACTAACTTCTGTGAAATCAGTTCCTAACATGTTGACGGCAGTAGCCACTGAAGCAACGCGAGTTGTAAAGGCGGAGAATTCGGATGCATTGAGGTTGAATCCCCCATTTGTTGCTCCATCGTAGGTCCGGTTGGCAATCAAATCCCCTTGAACAATGAGCGCAATTTCTTGCACAGAACCTGAACTTGCGAGGTATGAGAAGGAAAAGGCGTTCATTTCAGAGCGAGGAACCCAGACCTTGGTGACGGTTGGTGCACCACTTGTAACTGAAAGTTCTACTTCATCCAAACTGTTGGCAAAACGGTCCTGCCAGCCCCAAGCTCCGACCCTTGCATCGCTACCACCCCATTCAAGGCGTTCGTCTAGATTGAAGTCCAATCCAGGTTGTGTAGGATATTGGCCACCAAACATTTCGAGATTCAATTCTTCAACCGTCCATGTGGTGAAGTTGCTCATGTTGCCGTCGGCTGGAGGCAAAGGAACGATCTTGACTTGCATACCAACGAACTCTGGTGAGGCCTGCGGCTGGTAGGGGAGTGTGATATTGACCCAAGCATCGTCGGGCTGGTGACGAACTTGGACCTGTGCGTTGGTGACGATACCAGATAACTCTGCATCGTAAACTGGTGCACTGGCAAGATACCAGGGTGAAGTTAGATGGCCCCATGCACCAAGGGTAACATCTGCAAATGGGGCGGGCCGCCATGCAGAATTGGGTGCTTGGTCGTTGTAGCCGGTCCATCCTCGCAGGTATGGATTACTATGGAACGATTCGTGCAATATACCGTCACCTGCTAATGAATGGACAAGAGGCATGTTAGTTCCGCCGCTGTTAAATTCAAGGTGAATACGAACTTGGTCATAGACATCTGTGTCCAACATTTGCAGAGGAATCATGAATGTGTTTGAACCGTGCATTCCAGGAATTACTTGCCCTGCTGTGTCAAGAACAGACCAGTTGAGATAGGCATTCGTTGGCACTGTTGCCTCGATGTGAACAGGGGCGTAGGTGTCTGAACTCAACATTTGAGTGGAACCTGCAGCATGTCCGAGAGTTGGGCTTGTCCAATTGGATTCTGGGGGGGAGGCGATGTGAACATCGTCAACAAACCAATAGTCGCAACAGGTACTGCTTCCACTGGTCTGGTGAATTCTAAACTGAGAATTGGTATGGAGAGCCGCTGCAGGAAGCGTGGTCATGTATTGGAAATTCAATGTTCGTGTACCCCCTCCGCTAAAGGTCTTGAATGTGGTCCAAGAACCAGAAGATTGTTTGTATTGGAACTGAAGGTTTTCACCACTATCTGGTGTTTCTCCGCATCCAGAACTGCCTTCAGTCACCCAAGCATGGAAAGGAATGTTAGCACCTCCTGCGAGATTGATAACTGGGGAAGTGGCGTATGTTGAGCCTGCATACGTTCGTAGTGAACCCCCACTGGTGCCATTGATTCCGCATGTTGGTGTTGTCACCCTAGCAGAATAACTGTTGGAGAATGTCCAGCCTTGATTATTGGTGTTAAAGTCCCAAAGATTCCCTGCTGAAGTTCCCGTAAGTGCCCCGCTTGAAACAACCGTTCCATTGATAATCGCATCAGAATGTGTCCAATCGCTTCCATCATCCCAGACAAAGCCTGATTGTGTGGGTAGAATTTTGGGTTTCAAATTTAATTCAGCGCTTGTAAGTGGTTCATCGGATGGTAAATCCAATTTGAGATTTGTATTTGGGGATGATGAAAGTGTTAAGTCTGTACTTTCACCTGCTCCCGAGTGACTTGGTTGGCTGTCTTCAAAAACCGCCACATGGCCCTGGCTTTCTTGGCTCCAATCAAGCATTGAAGCCCAACTGCTGAAGAGAAGCAGAGTGACGAGAATCAATGCTCGTCCTCTCATCAACCTATCCGCCATACCTCTCGGTAGTCCTTCAAGGACTTGAATCATACGCCTCCAAATTTTTTACTTTCCACCCAATAAATGAACAAATAGTTCCGTTGTTCGCTCTTGCCTGAAGACATGCTACAAACGAACCATTTTGGGAGTGAGGTTGAAAACAAGTCCGCAGGTGGAAGGTACATGACTCAGCCATCATCTGCTGGTGAATTGGATGCCGTTCGCTTGGAAACGGAACTGTTGGAACAGTGGAAAACGGAGCAGGCGTTCCAATCCTCTATCAAAAATCGAGAAGATGGCGCCCCGTTTATTTTCCTTGAAGGGCCGCCAACTGCAAATGGAAAGCCTGGCATTCATCACGTGGTTGCTCGGACCTACAAAGATCTCGTTTGCCGATGGAAGACAATGGAAGGATTCCGAGTTGAGCGAAAAGGTGGATGGGATACACACGGTCTACCAGTTGAAATTGAAGTCCAAAAACGACTTGACCTGATGAGTAATGAATCCATTGAAAAATTCGGAATGGATGCGTTTAATCAGGCTTGCCGTGAATCGGTTTGGACCTACGAAGCAGCGTGGCGCGAGATGACCGAACGTATGGCTTACTGGGTTGATTTGGATAATCCCTATGTCACCCTCAACAACAATTATGTCGAATCCTGCTGGTGGGCACTCAAACAAATGTTCGACAAAGGCTATCTCTACCGAGGACACAAAGTCTTGCCGTACTGTCCTCAAACTGGAACCTCATATTCCAGTCACGAAGTGGCTTTGGGATACAAGGAAGTTGAAGAACCATCTGTGTATGTGAAGTTCAAACTCACAGACGAAGACGCCTCTATTTTGGCTTGGACCACTACTCCATGGACACTTCCGGGAAACGTTGGACTGGCTGTTGGACCTGAGGTAACATATGTTCGCTGTAAGGTCAAGGAAGCCGCTGGAGATTCTTGGACTGGAGCAGGTGGGGCTGATATTGGAGAAGAACTAATTCTTGCTAAAGACCTCATGAAGGAGGTGCTGCGCCACCATGTTGACATCATTGAAGAATTCCCAGGAAGTACGCTTGTTGGAAGGGCTTACGAACCGCTATTCCCTGGAGCAGTACCACGAAAAGAATCCACCACTGCGTGGACCGTTCTTGAGGCGGACTGGGTCACAA
The DNA here is from genome assembly GCA_034402455.1 of Candidatus Poseidonia sp. Classification (GTDB taxonomy): domain Archaea; phylum Thermoplasmatota; class Poseidoniia; order Poseidoniales; family Poseidoniaceae; genus Poseidonia. The sequence goes on from DASCRS010000001.1 coordinate 7,066, forward strand.
CAACCGACGGCACAGGTGTTGTGCACACCGCTGTGATGTACGGTGAAGACGATTATAATCTCGGTATGGAAGCGGGTCTTCCTGCCTATCACACCGTTGGAATGGATGGAAGTTTCATTGAAGGAACGCATCCTGAACTTGATGGCGTATATGTGAAGGACTGTGATTCAACCATCATCGCCTTGCTAAGCAATCCTGGTGGCTCTAACGGTAAAGGGCCGCAAAGTGGCCTGCTGTACAGAGAAAAAGAATACTCTCACGATTACCCTCATTGCTGGAGGACCGACCATCCTCTTCTCTACTACGCCATGGACTCATGGTTTGTACGTATGACTGCGGTCAAAGAGCGTCTTCTTGAATTCAATAACGAAGTTGAATGGGCACCAGATTGGGTCGGAGAAGGCCGATTTGGGGAGTGGCTTCGCAATGTCAAAGACTGGGCCATTTCAAGAGAACGCTATTGGGGCACTCCACTGCCTGTATGGCGAACTGAAGACGGTCAAATGAAGTGTGTTGGTTCAATTTCTGAACTCCAAGACGAGGTTGCAAAAGCAGTAGCAGGCGGGATTGAAAATCCTGAATGCCCCGATGATGTTGACCTTCATCGCCCCATCGTGGACGGATTTACACTGCTTTCTGATGATGGGAAACCGATGCATAGAGAGCCCTTTGTTATGGATTGCTGGTTTGATTCGGGCTGTGCATCATTTGCTCAGTGGCATCATCCCTTTGATGGAGGAGAGAAATTTGACGCCTCTTTCCCTGTTGATTATATCTGTGAAGGAGTGGACCAAACACGTGGTTGGTTCTACACCCTTCTTGCAGTATCCACAACCGTATTTGACAGCATGGCATACAAGCGATGTCTTTCCCTTGGCCTAATTCTCGACGCTGAAGGAAAGAAGATGTCAAAGTCTAGAGGAAACATCGTTGACCCTTGGGACCATTTCAATCGAGAAGGTGCCGATGCAACCCGCTGGTACATGGTAACTGCTGGTGCTCCTTGGAATCCTCTCAAATTTGATTCAAATGGAGTTCGGGAAACCTATGCGAAAATGTTCCTCACGCTTTGGAATGTCTACAAATTCCATGTAGATTATGCCGCCTTGGACGGATTTGACCCCGAAGAGTCACAAAGTGATGTAAGCCAACGTCCTGAATTGGACCGATGGATTCTTTCACGCTTGAACACGGTTGCTAGTGGATATCACGAAGGTTTTGTGAATTGGCAATTCCACAAGGCTTGCCGAGACCTAGAAGATTTCGTCGTCAATGACCTCTCAAATTGGTATGTTCGTCGCAGCCGAAGACGTCTTTGGGACGAAGCTGAAAGTGGAGATAAATTGGCTTGTCAACACACACTTCACGAAGTTCTTGTTACTCTGTGCAAACTGATTGCTCCAGTATCCCCGTTCATGGTTGACACTATTCATCGCAACCTTACCGGACAAGCCGTTCATCAATCCAATTGGCCGCTCGGCATTCCTGGAAGCATAGAAGGCGCTACTGCGGACGATTGGGATGAAGATGCTGCAAAGGCGACCGCTTCGCTTCCCCCTCATGATTCAGCCCTAGAAGCATCCATGAATTTGGTTAGAGAACTCGCGGAAGCAGGGCGAAGAATCAGAATTGATAACAATCGACGTCAACGCCTTCCTTGTTCACAGGGATACATTGTTGCTGGGCCTGATTTGTCTTCATTCCACGACCTACTCGCCGAAGAATTGAATGTTGAATTGATTCATGTTGAGAACGACCTTGACCGATTCCAACGTATTGAACTCGCACCAAATTTCAGAGCCCTTGCACCCAAGGCACGTGCTCAAGTCAACGATGTTGCTAGCGCCATCAAGAACTCTGAAGACCCCGTTGCGCTTCTTGCGGCGATTGATGACGGAACTGCAAAGGTGCTGGGAATTGCTATTGAACGGTCAGATGTTGAAGTTAAGCGGGTTGAACGAGAAGGTTTCGCAGCTCAAACCGTTGAGGTTTCTGAGGGTGATATGACCTCACATGTTAGTATCGTCTTAGACATGAACGACACACCTGAACTTCTCTCAAAAGGCATGGCTAGGGACATTACCCGCCGTGTACAAGCCCGAAGAAAGACGTTGGATCTCGCCCTTGAAGCAACCATTGAATTGGAAGTATGGATGGAGAACGCCCCTAATATGATGGCTGATGATGAAGCGTGGGTAGCCAGTGAAACCCGTACTTCTGCTTGTATCTTCCATCCAGAAGGGACATCAGCACCTGCTGGGGCTGAGAAATTTGAAGTCGACGGAACCGTCGTGCATTTTACTGTTGTTTGAAGTAGACCTGATGGAAGTATTTTCAACAATTCAAGCAATATACCCAAAGCGAGGCTTCAAATCACGCCACATTGACGGACAATCATGCAACGGACCATCTTGTGTTTGGCATTGGTTTCGTCCATGCTACTTGCGGGTTGTTTTGGTGATGGGAGTGGAACTGTTGCCGAGGAAGAGGTTTCATCAATTTGGGAAAGTTACGAACGAGTGGACCTCCAATCCCACGATTTGGAAGCCCAATTCATCACCCTTGACCTTCGTACCAACCAGACAACGAACACAACCTGGGCTGTTTTTGATGCATCTTATGGCGGAAACTGTTGTGAGCACTACCTCGCGACTTCAATCGAAGGACAAATCTTGAACATTGGAGGAGAATATCCAGTATTTTCTTATGACCGAGGACATGTTTGGGACACCTATGTCCCCGGAGCACTCCCTGACACACAATGCAGAACATTTGTACCCACAAACCCAGGCCAGGAAGGTCTGGGAGAGGGAAGTATTGTACAGGCTACGAATGGCGATATAATCTCCATGTCTTGGTTTCCATACATTGGTGGAGATTTGAAACTTGACAAATTCTATGCAATACTCTATGACGAATCAGAAGGCGAATGGAAATGGTGTTACAACAGAATTACAGAACCATTCTATGACCGCTCGTGGCAAGTGGAGGTCGTTGGGCCCATCAGTTCATCACTCGGTAGTGGAGAATGGGCAAGTATCGTTGTCTCCAACTTTTGGCATCAAACTCAAGATGCAGGGGGTCAAATTAGTGTTGATGGCTTGAATTACTACCCATTCCAGTTCCCTGGTCGTGACGGTGGCGACCCTACGATTGAACTTGATCTCAACTTTACTTCGGCTGATTTACCAGCATACTGGGATGTCAATAAACCACACAAAGAAATGCGGTCCTTCCCTATTCCCAGTGGAGGTCTGCTATTCCCATCCTATTACAATAATGGAAATGCGGCATATATGGATACCACTTTGTCATGGAACGAACTTGAAGTTCAATTTCCATCCGAATATTGTCAAATAGACCGCTCTGGTACTTTGCATTGTGTCGTCAATTCGGGAACAACATTTACCCATTACATGTCATCAGATGGTGCAGTTACATGGAGCAATTACACCTACACACTTGGCGAAACAGCCTCACAAATTGAAGAGTGGGAATTTCAAGCAAACGGTGAACTTGACCTATTCATTCTCAATGTCCGCTATCAATCCACCGAAGGGCCAGACGTTGATACCGTATACCATGTAAGAGGATACAGCGAAGATATGAGCCCAGACACTCTCACCTATGTCGGCCTTGGAGATTTGGACTCAACCTCTGGTGCGGGTAACGATATTCGCTTTGATTTCGCATCACTGGGGATACTCAACGATGGTGGTGTAGTCGTTGCCTATCATGACTCTACGGACCCTGACCCGTTATTTGCAGTCGAGTTAGAACTTCCGAAGCAATAAGGGCCTTCAGTTCATGATTTCTGTCCTTCAAAACCTTCTAGAATTGACATAAATAATTCTTTAATTGGCCCTTGGGTTTTACGCTCAAGACGACGCAAAATGAGTTCTGGAGTTGAACGTGCAAGATAATTTCTGCGCGGGGTGCGGTCCACAACCAATTCTAAATCTTCACCAAGTCCTCTGGCCTCTATTCCATCGACTCGTAAATCAGTTCGTCCTGTAGCCTCCAATATGGCGGGTGCAAGATGCGTCACGAGCATCATTGTTGTATCAGGCTGTGATTCTGCAGCAAGGAGCATACCGCCTATGATGCGTGCACCAGCACCTGGTTCTGTAATAGCCTCAAGTTCATCCGCTAGAATCAATTTTGGCGTATCATCACTCACAACCGATGCAAGTTCAATCAAAGTCTGTTCAAGTGCACCTGCGCTCTGTGTCCCCCCTGCCTCGGCAAGAATATGTAGGGCATTGACTTTGCCAATTCGAGCCTTTTTAGCAGGCACTGGTAATCCCATGTGGGCCAAAATCGATGCATATGCGAGGCTTTCAAGCAATGTTGTTTTTCCACCAGAATTGGCCCCTGTCAGCAAAGCTAATGTTTGACGGTCTTCCTTTTTTGCTGCTTTTCCAAGTCCGTATGTAATCGGGTCTGGTTTGACACCAAGAAGAATATGGCGTCCTTCCTCAAGCCAGATTCCATGTTCCACAAGTTCGGGCATTACACATGAATCATGCTTTGCCCACCTCGCAATCGCAAGCCACTGATCACATTCAATTAGTCGTTGAACAGCGATTTCACATCGTGACTTCATCGGACCAAGTTGGCGTGCCAAATTTACTAAGTGGTCAGTTTGTTCAGTTTTGAGTTTTGATTCAAGAGCGCTATCTATACCGTCAATGGTTTGTCTGTCTATTTTAGCAGGCCATGATTTGGTGAAAATCTCGTAGGGACATCTCATTCCCGCAGGTTCTAAAAATCCTGCAAGATGGTCCCGTGCCCTTTGCATGGCTTCTTGGATTACATGACCTGTTGCTTCCTTGAGCTTTCTCTGAAAGGCGCCCCCATCCGCCAATGCTTCAAGCAATTCCGCCCCTGAAAGGGCCATTTTAGCATCATTCATGACTTTTTCAACTTCGTCGTTAACTTCCATTTCTAGGCGTTTAGCCTCCCTCCAAAGGTTATCTTTGATGCGTGCAACTTCTTCAATTTTAGAGCCGTCGCCAAGAGCATCAAGTGATTTGGGCAAATCAATAAGTCCGCTTAGGCTTGCCATTAAATCAGCAAGCGCAACATTCTTTGACATATCGTTTTGATTGAATTCATCGATAAGAGAACATAGCGTATCGAGGGTTTTACGATTAAGTTTGAACCAATCAATGGTTCGTTCGGGAACCAATAATGACGGGTCTGGAGATTTGCCCAGAACAAGCCATCCATCGGGAGTTTCCGTCGGTGCCCCTTTACCGACCCATGTAACGGTCTTGAATACCGTGTAATCCTTCCATGTTTCATTTTCACCTGGTTGAAGAACTCTACAATATTTCTTCAATTCATCTATTGGGTCATGAGATACTACAACGCGCTCATAGCGTTCACTCATTTCTCTCAATCGGGCTACTGAAGACCATTCCTGTTTCTTTTCCTGAAGCCAATTATGAGGCAAATCCATCGCTGATGCGATCAATTGACGACGCGATTCAGGATTTGCAATAGGTGTAAGAAGACTCATGCGCTCACGTGATGGCCCACATGCTGTAAAAGAGTGGATGTGGGCGAGAAGTTGTTGATGCAATCTGACCGCTTCCTTCGTTGCTAGAAATTGGCCACCGTCTCCTGCATAACTTCTTGCTAGCGATAACGCTCGCTTGACTGAGAGCCCATCTACTTCGGCTAAACGGCCGACGTCACCAGATTCAAGGGTTGAAACAACGGCTTCTTCTGAGCCAAAATGTTCTGTCATTTTCTTTGCCATTCGTTCGCTAACTCCAGGAAGTGCGCTCAAAACCATAGATTGCATCGCTTGTCAAGGGCTTAAGAGGATGGCGATGATTTCGGAGTTAAAGTAAGCACTCAGCAGATTCGAGCACTACCTTCACCATATTCATGCATCGGGGCTTGAAACAAGTCATCACAGGTTCGATT
>DASCRS010000002.1:0-7048 GCA_034402455.1 Candidatus Poseidonia sp.
CCATCTTTTTTGGTGTTGCCGTGCTTCTTCGGTGGTGACCATTCGCACTTTGATTTGAGGAGGTGCAAGGGTTCATTCTTGATCGCTTTTCGTTTGCGTCCATCCTTCGGTGTTCTCGAGGTCTTTCCTGATTTGAGACCCGATGTTAAGCGGTTCCATCGTTTGTCGCATATCGCTCAACGCTCGCTGCATGATGACCTCGCCCAATTCTTCGTGGGTTTGAGGGAGATTGTCGGCGGCGATTTCTTGGAAAATACTCTCTGGTTTGTGTGCCCCGCTGTGGTAAATGATACGAGCCGCATAACTCGAGTACGATACCAAGAACGTCACGATAGCCAACAATAGACCGATAATTATGGCCGAACCAACGATGGTTTTGATGTGCACGAGAAGAAGCATGCACCACCACATCGCCATGCCATACATAGAACAGACCACGAGATAATCGGGTATCATTGCCAAGCGGCCAGTTGGCCCTCTCGCACTGACGATGGCCCGAAAGTTGTCATCGTCCACCGCCGAATATACGCCGTGAACCACCAGGAGACAGTTGAGGTGAACGAAATTGATGACGACGATGACACCCCCCATAATCATGGTCCACCAAGCCAAACTCGTGTAGGGAGTAGAGGCCCAGTAGAAGTCTTTGGATTCTCCTGTTAGCAGATTGAAGAACAAAGATGCATTCATGGCCAACACCAAAACCGCTGCTAGAGTATTGACTTCCCATACCGCTTTGTAGCTCTCTTTGAGCGTTTTTCCACTCGGATAGGCTTCGTTGTAAGCATCTTTCCACAAACGGCGATGGTCAATGGGGTAGAACCATTCGAGTATGGGAACGAGTTTGAAGAAATTTCGTATCGGCCGATTTTGAAACGTCTCAGAAGGTTTCTCGTTCCTGCTCATAAAGATACCACAGGACACCTCCATTATCAAATTAAACTATTTTTCGGAGTGTTTAGCCCGTTTGACAGCCCGCACACTCGCCTCTCATGATAACCATGACTTAACAAGAAGTGGATAATTGAATTCCATGTATTCGTGAGGGCATCTCCTAAACCCCCTTGTGTATGATTCATAGGTGTACAACTGCTTTTAGTGGGCTATTTTGAACCGTAGCGTTGTGTATGCTGGCGAGTACGAGGGCCCCCTTGTAACAGAAGCAGCAAATCAATCTTCCAAGCCTAAGGTCACATCAAAACCCAAGCCCAACATCAGTGCTACTAGTAAAATCCATCCCGTGAGCATGGACGCACGGAATAATACAGTTTGGAAATCAACAAACCTCTTTTGAGCCAATACGACCCAGATATTTACCAAGGCCATGATGCCTGCAGCCGCAAGGAACCAAATACCATCTATTGGGTTAGAAATCGCAAAGCAGGCAAACCAGAGCAAAGTGAGTTGAACGGTTGTGCGGGTTGTGGCTTCCTCGTCAAAGGTCGAGGGAAATGAATGAATTCCTTGTTCTTGGTCACTTTCAATGTCCATTCGGGCATAATTGATGTCAAAGGCTGTAATCCAAAGCATGACGCCGATTGAAATTGGTAAAATTGTCGGCGCCCAAAGAAACTTGGTTTCGTATGAAAACATCCCAGTTATGGCAACCCATCCGTGTACATCTGCAGCGATGGCGACCCAAGCCCCCGCAGGTGCAAGGCCTAAACACAGCCCAAGCCAAAAGTGACACAACCAAGTGTACCGTTTCATGTATGGATAGATAACAAAGGCCATCACAGGTAACCACGCCATCATAAGGGCGACTTGATTGAGCATTCCAGCACTCACCAGCAACATTGCTAGAAAGCCAGCGGCGAGACTCCACGCCGTCCGTAGGCTCATAGAACCCGAGGCAAGGTGGCGCTCTTGCGTTCTGGGATTTGCCGCATCAATATCTCGGTCAATGATCCGGTTTAGAGCCATTGCAAGTCCACGTGCACCTACAGCTGCAAAGAGAATCCACATTAGGTCAATGCCTGGAGAGATTGCAAATTGGTTCAAGGCGATGAAATAGCCGATGAGAACAAACGGGAGGGAGAACAACGTGTGTTCAATTTTGATGAAGGACATGATTTGTTTCGCGTCCATCACTCCGTTCCCCCAAAGGAAAGGTGTGGTGGCCACTCATATGATTCTAATTCAGGATGCTGTGCCACCTTTTCCAGTGTGTCGGGTGAATGCAGGGTAATGGCGGGCCACCTGCGGACACCGTACGCTGAGGAAGGAATCGGAGTCGTAGCATCCCAACAGAGCCGCTGTTTTTCCTTGTCAAACGATAACCCTCTGCCTACATCAAATCGTGAAGTGAGTTGCCACAGTAGTCTTCTGCGAGCCTTTGGCCCTTCCAATTCCATATCGTCGTTGGTGATAAATAACCACCTTAGATTTTCGGAATCTTTCAATTGCCAAATTGAATTTCTCAATTGGAATACTTTCTCTCTTCTCCGCTGTTCTGCTGCATCATTTGAGTCATTTGAGCCTGTTTCAGGGGATGGAGTTCCCTCAATGTGAGTCGTCACGACAAGCATACTTCCTCGTAGCATTCGTGCTTGTACAACTTCGGGTAACTTTCTAACGGCATCAAGATTCGTGAACGATGGAGGTTTTTCTTCTCCCCGCCTCCATGCAGGGGCGTCTTCCGAAAAGGAGCCTTCTAGGGGAGGTTGTGAACTTCTTGGGTCCGCAACAGCGAGTTTTGTAGCATCAACAAGGAGTTTGGAATGGACGTTTTCATATGGGCTTGTTGCTTCTAGAGAATCTGCAACCATGCCATCGAGTACAATGATGTCGCTTGAGATGTCAACTCTATCATTCAAAGCGTCGAGGAATGCTTCAAGATCTTTGGTATTGGCATTCTCATCGACCACGACCATTATTTTTAGGAACATCATTTGACCTGCACCAAGTAATCCAAGTCCAGTTTTTCTCGCTTGTCTTGGGTACCTTTGTTTGGAAGCTACTATGGCGAGATTATGGAATCCCGTTTCAAGAGGAAGATGAACGGAACGAACATCCCGATGTTGGAATTGGAGCACTGGCGAAAACTGTCCACCTATTGCTTCTCCGAGGTAACCGTCTTCCATCGGAGGCAAGCCAACGATGGTGGCGGGAAGCACAGCATCTTTTCGGCAGGTGATGGCCGTCACATGCAGAACAGGGTATTGTCCTGTCAAAGAATAGAATCCAAAATGGTCCCCAAATGGCCCTTCAGTTCGTGTTTCACCTGGGATGCAGTATCCTTCAATGACGACATCTGCTTCGGCGGGAACCATAATTTCTTGAGTCAATGCTTTGGTAATTGGAAGAGATTTTCGTCCCAATATGCCTGCAAACTGGTATTCAGAAAGGTTGTCAGGTAGGGGGGAGATGGCGGAGAAAATCAGTTCAGGGGGTCCGCCAATGCAAACAGCAACTGGCATTTTACCTCCAGGTCCAAGTGCTGCAGCATGGTCAGCAGCATGCTTGTGAATTTGCCAATGTAGGCCAAGTTCCTTTGGACCAAATACTTGGGCTCGGTACATCCCAAGATTATGTTCTCCAGTTTTTGGGTCCTTTGTTACAACAAGAGGAAGTGTGACGAAGTGACCGCCATCCATTGGCCATGTCTTTGGAATGGGTAGTTTTGTCAGGTCAAGAGGGAGTTTAACACGCTGGCTTGCACCCTTTCTCTTCTTTTTTGGAGGCATGGCTAGTGCATCTCTAGCCAGAGGAAGGGCTGTCCAAGGGCGCTTTGTCATCGCTCCAATATCGGGCTTCATCATGGCAACCATCCTATCACCAATGGAAGACTCATGTTTAGCCCCTAGGGCGCGTAAGGTTCGGTCATGAGAGCCGAAGAGATTCATTACAAGAGGCATGGATGAAATAGTTCCGTCAGCAAGACGAGGTTGTTCAAAGATAACGGCTGGCCCGCGATTCTTGACTAAGAGGTCTGCGATGGCTCCCGCTTCGTACACGACGTCCACAGGACGGTCGATACGAATCAACTCACCTCGCTGTTCGAGATGAGTCATCCAACGCTTGAGGGTTTTCCATGCCACAAACCGGCCTATTCGTTCTTGGCTTTGAACCTCCGTATTTGTGCTTGTGCTGTTATATGAGGGCTAATCGCTTTCGTTTAGAGTGACCGTTTTCTTCATGGGCCTCCCCTCCCCTCTTCACTATACGAGGGGTTAGATGAGGACATGCGATGTAGTCGTGATTGGCGCTGGCCCTGGGGGCGGTTCAGCAGCACTACACGCTGCAAGAGCAGGGCTCTCCACATTGATTTTGGAAACAGATGCAGAAGTCGGTACGCCCGTACATTGTGGCGAGTGTCTTTCAGAACTCGCCGTTCAAAATCTTGATCTTGAATTGCCTGACCACGTCAAAGCACTTGATGTCAAAGGAATACGAGTCATTTTCCCCGATGGTACTGAAAAACTTCTCACCGAACAGGGCTATGTGTTGGAAAAACATCTTTTTGAGCGATGGTTGTGTGATGAAGCTGGCAAACAAGGCGCAGAATTATTGTTAAAACACCGCGTTACTTCAATGGAGAGAGTTTTCAATAGCAAAAATGAATTTACCAATTGGATAATTGACGGCCGAGGCGACGAATTCCCAATAGAATGTAGGGCGGTCATTGATGGCTCTGGTGTAGCGGGTGCGGCTTCAAAAATCTTGAATATGGGCGGTGAAGTTGAAGTGATTGCAGGATTTCAATACGAGATGCTTGATGTCCCAAATGATGGCTATCTGGATTTCTATCTGTGGCCTAAATATTCTCCTCATGGTTATGTTTGGATGATTCCTAAAGAGGGTGGCAGAGCCAATGTTGGACTTGTTACGACCGATAAGAAGGGGGCAATCAAGTACCTCGATTCCTTCATACAGGATACATATCTTGCTGACAAGCCTACTACAAATCCTCCTTGGCGGGCTGAAGGTCTCAAGATTCGCCCCTTCGGCGGTACGATTCCAATTTCTGGGCCGCGGACAACAACGGTTGGTGACGGCGTCATATTGGTTGGCGACGCAGCAGGTTTTACTTCTCCCCTGTTTGAAGGAGGAACTCATTTGGCTCTTTGGTCAGGGCGTGAAGCTGCTCAAACCGTTGCAGCAGCGATTAAAGAAAATGACCTCAGCAATCAACGTTTGATGGCTTATGAACGGGCATGGAAAAAGCGTTTCCCACCATATAATAAAATTTTGAAAGGCAAAAACGCATTATATGATTTGACCGATGATGAGATGTCTGTTATGGCTAGATGTTTGCCAGAGGAACTTGGAAACATGAGTCCACTGGATAAGATGGTTATTGGCCTCAGGATTTTAGTCCGCAAACCGATCCTATTCACCAAACGAGTCATTCCGGTTTTGCTATCTTTTGGATACTCTCGGGCGAAGTTCTTTGGATGGTAATCCATTCAAGTTCTACAGTTGATGAGCAAAGGCCATGAGGGTCGGGCTCTGCCCAAGTACCATGTGGGGGTTGACTCTTTGGCTTGCTCTGGCCTCCCTGTGTACTCTTATTTGCAAACCAACTCTGCATCAGAGAAACCCCCGAATATCATGCCTGTTGCATATTTTCCTTTCCGTCCCCTTTTTCGCACTCGCAGGGCTTTTCATCGTAAATGACACTTCTATCTTGCATGTAGCATCATATGGTGGCGAGTCACTTCCACTCAAGTATAGGTTTGCTGCAACATGGGCGGCTCGCGAAGGACCGCTGCTCATGTGGGTCGGATGGATGGGACTTCTTTCTTGGATTTGGAGACGTCCTATGCAAGGAGAGCTTGCAACCGATGGGCTTCATGAAACCCGACTAAGAATTTCCCATCTTTTCACATTGGCTCTTCTTCTCATTTCGTTTTCTCTTGACCCTTTCAAACTCACATCCCTAATCCCTTTGAGTGGAGGGCTTAATCCATTGTTGCAAACAGATTTGATGGTGATTCATCCTCCATTAATTTTCTTGACCTATGCTTTGTGCTTCCATTTAACGAGTATTGGGTTGTCAAGTGCATATCTAAATAACGACGCAAAATTGCAGCAGCGAATCCTAACAATTGCTCGTCCAGCCCTTGTTGTAGCAACGGTAGGTATTGGCCTTGGCGGCTTGTGGGCTTACCTTATTCTCGATTGGGGTGGCTATTGGGCATGGGATCCGGTGGAAACTGGTTCGTTGCTTCCTTGGTTGGCTTTGGTCGCTCTTGTTCATATGCGAACTCGACCAGGCAAGGTTAGCGCCTCAGCGTGGTCTGGTGTTGCTATACTCACTGGAGTTTTATCACTCTTTGCAACCACAGTAACACGGGCTGGTGGGGTTTGGGCTTCGTCCATACACACTTTTGTAACCAAAGATTCAGGAAGCGTCCCCGACCATGTTTTTGGTAGGTTGATGATGCTCAAAAGTGACCCAGCGGCAACGGAAATCATGACTTATACAGCATGGATGATGATGTTAATTGGATGCTGGTTTGCCATCCAAAGGAGCCAGTATCGTAAGCAGCCATTGGCCATTTCTGGAGTATGGATTACGGGAACGCCAACACTTTTCGCACTCTTCGGGGCAATCTTTCTTTCAAATCCCGAAGGACTTGATTGGACGCTTATTCCCGATGTTTTATTCGTAGTATTATTGCTACTACCTCTTGGGCTAAGTCATCGAAAATCCAACACTTCTTTAGAACCGAAAGGGTCTGAAGAATGGTCATACAATTCCTTCACTGCGTTTCCTTTACATGCAATTTTTACCGTTCTAATCTTTGCACTGACAGACGATGTTTTCGTGGCTATGATTTTTGCTGCTTTGTTTCTTCCACTGTATTATTCTCCTTCCGCTCTACTTGCGTGGCCTTGGGCTGCTGCAGGAGTTATGCTTGGCCTTTCGCTTGCTTGGTCTCAAATGCTAGATTTACCTATTGCAGGCTTCATGTTGCTCATTTTCGTCCTGCCCTGGCTTATCGCCCCGAATCAAGAATTGGATGCACCATCGTTCAAAGAGCGTAAGGGCCAGTTGAAGGTCGCTTTGTGGGGAAGTGTTCTAGTCGTGGGCCTTTATTTG
>DASCRS010000003.1:0-16381 GCA_034402455.1 Candidatus Poseidonia sp.
GTGGCCGCTTCTTCATTCTCACCTTTTAGGTACTCTTGAACTTGGAGATTTGGATTCAATTTCCGAAGATTATCTAGCACAACTTTCGGATGAAATTTCCAAATCAATTAGTACATCAGGCATGAGCAAGCAAGAAACAAAGGCTCGTGAACGGATCTATCAACATCTCAAACGCAACATTGAAAATCGGCTAAATGGTAGTCGGCTTCATGCTTTTGGTTCAACACAATCTCGTACTTCACTCGGCGTTGGTGACCTCGACCTATGCCTAGTTGTGGACGGCCCTTCGCCAAGAAAAATTCTCAACAAGATTCGCAATATCCTAAGAGATCTCGAAATGACTGAAATTGAAGTCATTGGACGGGCAAAGGTACCAATCATCAAATTCAAAGAACCCGAGACAGGGTTGCCGATTGATATCTCGGTTAACAATGAACTTGCACTACATAATACTGAACTGATTCGTGCCTATGCAGATACACACCCTATGGTTCGCAATGCAGTTCTCACTGTAAAGCACTGGGCTTCTTCAAGGGGAATTAATCAAGCTTTCATGGGTACCTTGTCCTCCTATGCATGGACGCTCCTCGCATTGGGGGCCATGCAGTTAGAACCGAAGATTCAGTTGCCAAATTTACAGCATAATGCTGAACCGAGTATCCTCCATCTTGATGACGAATACAATGTCGGCTTTAACCTAAAACCGAGTTTTGACTGGAATCCAACTTTTGACCATGCCAAATCCTTTGTCGCCTTCATCCACCGCTTTGTATTTAATTGGCCATTTGATGAGAATGTGATCTCAATCCGCAATGGCGGAATACTTTCCCGAAAGAAAAAGAATTGGAATCAGGGAGAACCTGAGGCGTGGGATTTGCTTCCAGAAAATCTTGACCGGAGACTTGGAGAGCATAGTATGCCTATCGAAGACCCGTTTTCATTGAATCACGATTTAGGCCGTGTTTTAAGACCTTCAGGATACCTTACTATTCGTGAAGAATTCCTCAGAATTTGGATTGGTCTACTAGATCGTAAAAGCTGGGAGGAACTTTCAGAAAAAACAAACTCAGCCGCCATAGAAGAATTTGATTTGTTTGAAGATTTGCGCCCGTTGTCGGCGAATGAAATTAATGTAATGCACCAAGAGGTGCTCGATCAACTTTCACGAACCGAGGATGAGGGCAGAACCTTGAGCGCTCGACGTAAATCCATAAGCCAGGCTATTCAATTTGCTTTGGGCAAACGACCTACGCCACCAGAAGGCTCAATTGGAGAAGAGGACGGACGTTCGGATGAAATTCATGAATCTAAATCTCAACTTGATGCCCTCAAATTACAAAGAGATGAACTAGTGGATAGCATCATCATTTCTTCTCCCAAAATAACCGAAACTCTTCGCCAAACATTTGACCGTATTACAGAACAATTGGACATCATGAACATACCCTCTCTCGAGCGAGAAAAAGAACTTGCATCACTTTTCTTTGAACTCCAAAACATGTATCCTATCGGAAAAGAAATAGACAGGCTTAATCGCGAAATTCACCTCATTAAGAGGCCCCTTCATGGTAATATAAAACACCTAAATCGAGCGGAAAAGAAAATTAAACGTTCCCTTCGTACAAATAAGAAAGATACGAAAAAATTACGCCGTGAAAAAGGTCGTCTTGAGTCCTGGATGCGAATTAAAAATGCTAACAAAACATCACGGAGAAGCGATCGAAAAAACAAGCGAAAGCACCGTGGGCCAAAACCAAGCGATGTGAAAAAGAAACTCAGTTCTGGTGAATCTCTTTCCATGGACGATTTGAGTACACTTTTACAGCACGGGGGAGTTCTCAATGTGGGGGCTTCAGACAACAATTCATCCCAGAAAAAAAGAAAAGGCAAGGGCAAAAACAAATCCTCAAATCACAAAGTTAAGCGTGGAAAAAGAGGTCAAGCAAAGCATAATCAAAGAAGGGAATGAGGAGTTTGAAATCTATCGCCTGGTCCCAAGGAATTGAGCCAAAAAACATGACCTCTCTTGCATGTAGGCAAGTACTTGCTCTTTTTCTCAACGAAACAGGTGAGCGTTATTCTGAGGCTTCTGTTCGCCACTTACCTATTCCAAACTGGAAAGGAAATTTGATTCTCAGCGATACATCGCAAAGCGAACCAGAAATAATCGGAGTTTTATGGGCCACGCCCTTCAAGGATGACATTGTACGCATTGCAGCATTTGTTATTGATTCGCGCTACCAAGGAGATGGCCTAGGGAGTCTAGCATGGAATCAATTTGTAGAAGCAGCACTTGAAGTAGGATACAAGCGTGTTCAACTTGAGGTTAAAGCTCGCAACATCGATGCTCAAAGATTCTATCAAAGAAGAGGCATGTTGGTTCAGAAACATCTCGAAGGATACTATCAGTCTGGGCTAGGATACATGATGCAAGGTCCTTTGCAATCTGTCAATGAATAACTGAAAGGATTATTTTCCCCTTGCGGTAGGTATGGGTATCATGCTCGAAAGAACGATGGCTCCGTTGACCGAAATTTCGGGAGTGAAAAGTGTCACACTGTTTGAAAGCGATGGTTTTGTCGTATACCGTTCTCATGAAGATATGACAAATCATGACAAGCAAATAAACCGTTGGATTTCAGCGCTAGATGCGTCCCCTAAATCCAACCAGGTCACCTTCATATTGGAAGAGGGCACAGTGATCCTGAGAAGAGGGGAGCGCCTTCATCTGATAGTCAACTGCGAATCTTCAACCAATCTAGGAGAGGTTCGTAAAACGGCTGAATCCTGCCATCATTTGCTCCACAATACGACATAACCCTCACATATTCTGCGTCCAGTGGCCCATGAAGGATTAAATGGGGGAGCAAAGTCCCCGTGGATGCGGGAAGATGGGAATCTTCTCCGACCAGGTGAGATTAACAATGGCAGAACTCAAAAATCTTCTGAATGAGCGACGAAAAATGGTTGACGAAAAGGCAACGCATCACCGCGAAATTCGAGATGATTGGAATGATAAAACCAAGGAATTCACCTCAACACGTAACGAACTCAACAACGAGGTTCGTGAATTGATTGTTCAAGTTCGTGAACAACGCGAACTTCGTGACAATATGAACGAAATGGTCCGTGACAAGAAAAAGGAGCGTGAAGAAGCAAACCAAATGGTTCGTGATGCAAAAGATTCTATTCGCTCCACACAACCTGATGTACCTTTGCAAAAGGACAAACGTGGTCGTGTGATTCGCCCCGATACCGTTCAATCTTTGACACGAACCATGGAACGCCTTGAGCGAGAATTCGAACAGGGTAAACATCAAGGTAAGAATGAGGTCAAGTACTTCAAGAAAATGAAGGAACTTAGCTCAAAGCGACGAAAATTGAAGGACGCTCAAACTGCTAGCGGAGAAACTGAAGGCAACGAGTCATTGCGAGAAGCAATGGCAAAGCAAGACGCTGCTCACAATTCTGTCAAGGAAGCTGCAGAGGCTGCCCAAAGCGCTCACGACTTGATGATTGAATGGAATTCAGAAGTTGACCGCCAACGGGAGAAGGCCGAGGCTGCCCATCGACGACTACGTACCTCCAAGAAGGAAGCGGACAAGGAACATAGCCTCTACATCGTATCTCTGCGATGTTTGCATTCCATCCAAGATATCTTGCGTGCCATGCGCGGTGCAAGCGCTGGACAAGGCCAACGCCCAACTGCAAGCAATGAAACACAGGATTTAATGGCAAAACTGCTCTCTGGTGAAACGCTTTCAACAGAAGAATTGATGCAACTTCAGCGATTTGATTGAAGGGGGAAACGGGGAACACCTCAAAGACCCCCGTTCACAGCAATCAAATTAGCAAGGTGAGCCTGATGATTCAGAACGACGAAATTGCTGGTATTGTTGAAGAGTATGACCGACTCAAGTTGAGAATCGGAATGACGGCATCTCACTCCGCATTGGACATTTGCGATGGTGCTATCGAAGAGGGATTCCCTACCGTTGCATACTGCAAAGAAGGGCGCCACAAAACCTATGCGAACTACTTCAAAACCCACCGAAGTTCATCGGGGCGGGTTGTTCGTGGAATGGTTGACAAAGCGATTGTCCTCCAAGACTTCAATGACGTCATGAAGCCAGAGATGCAGGCAGAGATGCGAAAGAGGAATGTCATTTACATCCCTAATCGCTCTTTTACATCATATTCCAAAATCTCTGATATTGAAGAAGACTTCCGAGTTCCTATGTTTGGTTCAAGAAACATGCTCCGTATGGAAGAGAGAACTGAAGAGCAGGACTATTACTGGATTCTAGAGAAAGCAGGACTCCCCTATCCTGAAGCCATCGCTTCTCCTGAAGAGATCGATTGCCTAGTAATTGTCAAACTCCATCATGCCCAAAAGAAGCTTGAGCGTGGATTCTTCACATGCGCATCGTTCAAAGAATACCAAGAAAAATCCTCTGCTCTACTTTCCGAGGGAGTAATTGACCAAGAATCCCTTGATGGTGCTCGTATTGAACGATATGTTATTGGCCCTGTGTTCAATCTAAATTTCTTTTACAGCCCTCTTGCTGCAGAAGGTGAGCGTTTGGAACTTCTTGGTGTTGATTGGCGATTTGAGTCCTCTTTGGATGGTCATGTTAGGCTCCCTGCGCCTCAACAGATGACCATGCCATTACATCAACAAATACCAGAGATGACGGTTGTTGGTCACAATACCGCGACAATTCGTGAATCTTTGCTGGAGAAAGCCTTTGAACTTGGTGAAAAATTCATTGAAGCGAGCAAAGAGCATTACGACCCTGGAATCATTGGCCCATTCTGCCTTCAAACCTGTATTGACAAGGATATGAATTACTACATCTACGATGTTGCTCCGCGTTTAGGTGGAGGCACTAACGTTCACGTAAGTGTCGGCCATCCCTATGGAAATGCAACATGGAGAAAGCCCATGTCAAGTGGACGTCGTATTGCTATGGAACTTCGAATGGCTGTTGAACAAGACCGCTTGTTGGAAGTACTAACGTGAAGAAAACTACTCTACATCGTAGAATACTTCATCTCGCAAATCATACCAAGGTATGATTCCAATATCTGAAGAACCGTCGTAATGACCAGTTGTTTCAACGAAATAGAACATGGTGCTTGATTTCCCACCTTCGCCCATATAACCATCTCCAGAATAGTTCTCCATAGCAATCACAACCCAAGCATGGCCTCCCCAATCCTCATCGGCATTCGATTTACTATCACCGAGCATCAAAGCGGCATCATAACCCAAATTCTCAACCAAACTGATGTACAATGCACTCGCATCTTCACAGTCACCTCCTTCTTCCCACAGCATCTCAATAGGATACTTGGGGTATTCTGTTTGTGTTTGTGTGCTATCAAGATCATACAAGTATGGGATATCTCCAACAAAGGCATGGATGAAACGAGCAATGTCATTGCTTGAGTTGTATCCACTTTCTTGTGCCATGGATTTCAATTCTAGAGCCAATTGCGCGATAACTGGTTCATTTGGAGTGGAAAATGCTGCATATTGCGGAATAATGTCTGCATAGGAGTTTGCATTTGACCAATCAATGGCGTGGTTCATTATTCTATAGGATGTATAAGTGCTGTAGTTAAGTTCCCAGGAAAGACTGTAATACTGACCTTCAAAGTCCCAAAAGTACTCTCTTATGTTTGTTACCAGATTGTCAAAGGGTTGAATGGAGAACTTGAGAACTCCATCGTCTTTCTCACCATCGGCAGAACCGTTGGCGGACAAACTCATGTTGTCCATCATCGTGAGGCTATCAAATGTGTATTCAAATGCCTCAACACCTTCGTTTGGATTAAGGTCGATGTCATCATCTGAGAACGGGTCGGAGTCATGAGCCGTAATTTGTATGAAATGATACCTAAGGTTCTCCTCTAAGTCAATATGATAATTTTCGTTGAGAAGAACCTCTGTCCCTGTTTCAACTTCAACATATGAGGACATGTATGAGGGCATACATCCTATGGAAATATTGTTGACACTCGTACAGAAGTAAATTTCTCCCACGCTGTCAAAGAGATCTACATTGTCTAGGAGAGTAAAGGATTCAAGACGAATGTAGAGGGCGGAATCGCGAAAATCATTCAAATCTTGTTCATCGGGGACGCCATCATTATCGTCATCATCATCCCCGTTATCTCCGATGCCATCGTTGTCAAAATCCTCCCATTCGAGAGGGTTATTTGGAAAGATGTCTGAATTATCACCTGCACCATCACCATCTGAATCCAGCCACTCAGTGGCATCATTGGGGAATGGGTCGGCATTATCTCCCGTCCCATCTCCATCCGAATCTGCCCATTCAGTTGGGTCAAGAGGGTAGAGGTCCAGGGCATCAACTACGCCATCGTTGTCATCATCTTGGTCTTCACCTGAGTCTTGACACCCGTCAACATCACGGTCTGTCTCAAAGGTTCGCAACCAATCAAGTTCGCCAGTAGCACAATCATCGCTCACATCAGGAAGGCCGTCGTTGTCGTCGTCCTCATCCTCTGATTTGTCACGGCATCCATCGCCATCATAATCGGTTTGTAACGACGAGGTCCAACCCTTTTCACCATCATAGCATGAATCCATGAGATTTGATACACCATCTTCATCAACATCAGTTTGATTCACAGAGACCTTACTTATGATGGAATAAATTCCCCCCATGACAATTGAAAGAAAAAGAATTCCTGCAACAAGGAGAACCGGCATGATATTACTCTTTGCAGATGTATCACGAACTTCTGAAACGGCATTGGTGATTTCTTCCGATGATGCATTTGGCCAAACCAATTCATCAAATTCAGCAAACTCATCATCCGACATATTTACCAGTACTCCGAGGTGGATTCGCCATGGTTTAGTTTTGTCCCCTGCGTTGAAATCTTACCAAATTGTTTACCAAAAGGTACTAGTTTCATTTGATTCCACGACCTTATGTGCAGGTTGGGTTTCCTCTGATTCTAACGCCTCAACCTGTTGAGATGGAATTATAATACCTGAATTGAGAACTATCTCACGATTGGAAGGGAAGCCATTCTTGGGAAGCGGCATCAAAGTATGAGAGATTTCCGGCACTATCACGGGTCCAATGAACACCGTTCTCTTCCCATTGCTCAGATGCAGATTCAATGGAAGGAAGTGACTTTTCTTCACTCGCTGCAAATTGTTCGGAGGCAGAATCGGTTGTATTATTGGATTCAAACATCGTATTAGCTTCATCTGGTTTACGCATGAAAACAAAGCCAGCACCACCAGCGAGAGCAAGAACTAGGAGCGTGATGATTCCATAGAGCATACCATTTCCGGATTCCGTAATTTCAGCAGCCGAACGTGTCGCATCTTCTGGGTAGGCATCCAAACGATCTGCAATTCCGTCGCCATCAGTGTCAACAGATTCGTTAGCGTCAAATTTGAAATCATCTTCAGCATCATTTATGCCATCGCCATCAGAGTCTAATTGCAACAATGCACATCCGTTTGCATCAATAAGTTCTCCAACTGGAGTGTTCGGGCAATTGTCAAGATGGTTCTTGATTCCGTCTTTATCATCATCCTTTTGTTGCTCAGCACAACCATCAAGGTCTACCGGTTGGGTCACAGGGGTATCTGGGCAAAGGTCCATGTTATTCTTGATATCATCCAAATCTTCGTCCTTTTGAGAGTCAGAACAACCTTCAGTGTCTGGTTGCTCACCAGCAGGAGTTACTGGACAAGCGTCATTTGCATCAGAAATCCCATCATTATCGGCGTCCAACTGATTTGTTGCACAACCTAGAAGGTCAACGGTCAAACCATTTCCAGTACCTGGGCAATTGTCCACATCATCACTCACTTCATCTCCGTCAGTATCTTTCTGAGATGGAGCACAGCCTTGTGCATCAGCGATTTCGTTGGTTGGTGTTGAATCACAAATATCGCTAGCATCAACGACATTGTCACCGTCTGTATCTCGCTCATTTGCAGCACATCCAACGCCATTAACAGGCAAACCTGCAGTCGTAGTTGGGCAAGCATCTCGGTCATCAGTGATAGAATCACCATCGGTATCGAGTTGACTGAGTGCACAACCTGCGGCGTCAACTTGGAGGCCAAGTGGTGTGTTAGGGCAAGCATCAAATGCATTCATCACTAGGTCATTATCACTGTCCTCTTGGCTTGAGGAACACCCTACATTATCCACTTGCTCTCCTGCAGGTGTATTGGGACAAGCATCAGTGGCATCATCAACGCCGTCCATATCTCCATCAAGTTGAGAGGATGAACAGCCGTTTGAATCGACGACTTGTCCGGCAGGAGTACCAAGACATTGGTCTCCATTGTTGCCAGTAGCATTGTCGCCGTAGCCATCATTGTCTTGGTCAGCATGCTGAGTTGGGTCGTTAGGGAAGGCATCTCCATTCAATCCTGCCGCGTTATCTCCGTAACCATCGCCATCTGAATCGCTCCATTGTGTTGAATCTGAAGGGAAAGCATCTGGGTCATTGCCCGCTTGATTATCACCAAATCCATCACCATCTTCATCAAACCATTGTGTATTATCAGATGGGAATTGGTCGCCATTATTTCCATTTGGATTGTCTCCATAGCCGTCACCATCTGCATCTTCCCACTGCGTGGAATCTGCAGGGAAAGCATCGGGTGTAGTTCCTGCAGGGTTGTCGCCGTAGCCGTCACCATCTGCATCGGACCATTGTGAAGAATCGTTCGGGAATGCATCTCCGTTCGTCCCAGAGGGGTTGTCACCGTAGCCGTCTCCATCCGAGTCTTCCCACTGTGTTGAATCTGCGGGCCATGCATCTGGATAGTTACCACTTGCATTGTCCCCATAGCCGTCACCATCACTATCGGACCATTGAGTATTGTCAGTTGGGAAGGCATCTGGGTAATTTCCACTTGCATTGTCTCCGTAACCATCACCATCTACATCAGACCATTGTGATGGATCAGTAGGGAATGCATCCGAGGAGTTACCGCTCGCATTGTCTCCGTAGCCATCACCATCCATGTCTGAATATTGAGTTGGGTCATATGGGAAGGCGTCAACATTGTCGTTGTATCCGTCATTATCACTGTCCTTTTGGTCCAATGCACAACCGTTCAAGTCAACTGATGCTCCAGCCGTAGTGCTAGGGCACAAATCCAATTCGTTTGCAACACCATCATTATCATCATCAATCGAGAGGGTAAAGCAATCAGAATCGCCGATAAGTTGCACATTCACTGAGGAATATAGGTCTGCAAAGACGCAGTATAATCCTGAAGACGTTGGTGTTGTGTAGTTGAAGTAAGGGAGAGACATGTTCTGTGCTGTTGCAGTTATGGTCGTCAGAGTTGATACAGCAATATTTGCACCTGAGGAATCCTCTACCCGATATTGATACTTGTAACTGTCACCTGTTACCAAATCCAAACCTTCAGCTCGGACATTATTTGTTGCAGCAGTTGAACTTGCAGAATAAGAATTAATCACCAATGCGGGTAGTTGAGGTATGAACTCAACGAAGTGACCACCAGTCACGTTTTCATTGGTATCAATATCAACCACAGAATTGTTGAGAGATAATTCCGCATAGAGTAGATGGTAGTTCATGGTGGTTGGCCCCGCCCATGTTATTTGGTGGCTGACGGTCGAATTTGTGGCGGTAAAATTCCAATTGTCAGAATCGATTAGTGAAGCGTTAATTGCGGTATTTGTGTCGTTTGAAATGGTGTAATTGTCTATAAATTCAGTGTAGTCAATGACCAGCCAGCGCATCGAATAATCGGTTCCACTGGATAGGTTGGTCAATGAAATATCACCCGTTGTAGATGATGTGGTGGATGCTTCAACCATTTCGAGATACATTTCATCCGTGTCGCTATTCAAGGCCATACCTGCAGCATCACTGAGTGTTGATGAAACCATCATCATGGATTCATCAAAGGTTGCTTGCGTGGTAATGTTCACGGTATGAGAGGTATTTGTCGCATTGAATGTACCGTTTGATGATGCTGTCCAAACTTCATTGTCATCAAGGTACATTTGTCCGTAGGATGAGTTGTAAGAATAATTTGTTCCAATGGTAAGTCCCGCAAACGAAAGTGTAGCAGAAGTCCTGTTATTGATAGTAACTTGAACGGTTTCCATACTTTGCCCACCACCAGGGTTATCGGTTGTAATCTCAAGATCATATGTGTTTATGGCGGCGGAAAATCCGTAAACATCAAGGTATGTTGTTTGGTTTGAAGATGCTGTTACTTGCATTGATTCAACATTTGATGTTCCTCCAGAACTGGTAAGCCAATTTCCAGATGCATCGTCCCAGCCTGCATCAATGTCGCCATTTGCGTGATTGAACGTAATATTAGCATAATAGGTAACACCCGAAATCATGTCGATCTCAAAGTAATCGACATCGGTACTTGAATCGATGGAAAGTCCAGTGCAAGTCAAGGGTAGGAGTGATGCTTGTGAAGCAGTTGCAGTACTGTCATTAGGCTCAAGAATATCTGAGTTTACTGTGTTATTCCCTGTGCAATTGGTAACCGATGTACCTCCGCTACCGCCACCTCCTGTTCCGTTGCTCAAAGTAAATTTGTTTAATGTCAAATTCCAAGACCCTGCCCCTGAATAGCGGTAAATCTGGATGTAAACCATTCCACCATGGGCACTTGTGGTATTTGTAGTGAGAGTCTCTGGATTGTAGGCGTAAGAATCATCGAGATAAGTCTGAGATGAGTCAAAAAATAGTAGGTCAAAATCATTGACGACCGTTGACCCATTTGGGAAGGAAGTAGACGATGGGAAGGAAAGTGAAGCCGACAGACCTTGTGTGGATGTCAATGCAACTTTCAGATAATCAGAATCGTCACCATAGTCAAGTTCACCATTGCCGTTGTACATTCCAGAGAAAATGTAGTTCGTGATGTTAACAGACATATTATCTGGCAAATCACCACCAGAATTGAGGTCATTTTGATTTGCTCCTACGGCAGAAACGGTTGGAGCGCTTAATGCGAGGAGTGAGGACAATACCAGCATAAAAACTACTGATAACGACTGGACGGGCTGATTGTTCTTGCGACCGAAGTGCTGCGCCATGCCCAACCTACGCGTAAAGAGTATATCAGCCTCACCACTACACTGACATCAGATTGCAGTTGGAGCAACATGCCCATCTTTTTTGTCGTCAGGTTTTCTTACCCGAGACCAAACGCCACCCATGAGTTCGTCGTGATGTGTTGAACAATAGTGAAAGCGACGGTAGGCTTCTCGAAACGAATATGCCTTTTTTCCAGTAGCCACAAGATAGCCTTCAGGAGAGAGGCGCGAAACAACTGTCCCTTCATCCCCACACCCAGGTAAGTCGCAGACCGGCTGATTCGTCATGGTAACCACAGCATTTCTATGCTTCATTAACTCTTGCCTCAATAATCAAAAAGATTCAATCTTCTTCATCAGGTTCCGCAATAGGTTCAATGACAACCAATGGAACATTTGCCTCGATTGCCTCACCTTCTTTACAGTGAACTGATATCACAGTACCTGATACAGGAGCTTGAATTTCATTTTGCATCTTCATCGCTTCAAGTATCAAAATCACCTGCCCTTCTATAACTTCTTCATTTTCTGAAACTTCAACCGTTACTACCTTACCTGGTATATTCGCTGAAACCGTTCCCGATTTCTTCTTTTTACCACCGCCTGAACGGCGTTGCTTTGGCGCAGCGGGTGCGTCGGGCATTTCAATTTCAAATGTTTTACCCTCAACTGTAGCCTTCCAAGATGTGCCCTCGCCTTCTAGTTCAACTTCATATTCGGTTCCGTTGACGATGACTTTTCGTGTTTCCGACATGAGACTACCTCCAAGGAGAACGTTGACTTCGAGCATGCATCAATGATGATCGCCCCGTAACCATTCTACGATGATCCTGAGACCATGCTTTTCCAAGATTTCTAGCAATTTCAGCGGGGTCTTCTCCTTGCTGTTGGGTCATAGCGATTACAGCTGCTATGGCTGCCATTCTCAATTCATCTTTCTTACTCGCCATATCAAGACCTCACAAAGGTATGTTCCCGTGTTTTCGGGCTGGCCGAAGTTCTTCCTTATCCATAAGCATGGCAAGAGCCTTACACAATCTACGCCGTGTTTGATTTGGTTCAATGACATCGTCAAGATACCCTAAAGCCGCTGCTTTGTATGGGTTAGCGAAGGTTTCTTTGAAGTCCTCAGTCAACCTTTCACGTTCCTGTTCTGGGTTTCTTGAGTGAGCAATTCTTCGGCGATGAATAATTTCAACCGCACCATCTGCACCCATAACGGCCAACTCGGCGCTGGGCCAAGCCACATTGTAATCTCCCCGAATGTGCTTACTAGACATTACATCATAGGCGCCACCGTAGGCCTTGCGAAGAATTACGGTCAACTTAGGAACCGTTGCTTCTGCAAAGGCGTAGAGAAGTTTTGCACCATGACGAATTATTCCACCCCATTCTTGATTGGTCCCTGGAAGAAAACCTGGGACATCTTCAAAGGTGATAATCGGTATGTTAAAAGCATCACAGAACCGAACAAAGCGTGCTGCTTTATCGCTTGCATCAATGTCGAGACAACCTGCGAGGACTTTAGGTTGGTTTGCAACAATTCCTACAGTATTTCCGTCCAAATGTCCAAATCCAATTACGATGTTTTGAGCCCATTCGGATTGCACCTCCATGAACCCACCATCATCAAGAACTTCAGTGATAACATCGACAACATCGTATGGCTTTGAAGAATCATCTGGAATAATGCTATCAAGAGCATCACAAAGTCGGTCCCTAGAATCACTTGTTTTCTTTACAGGCGGCCTTTCAAGGTTGTTTTGCGGAAGCATATCACACAAATCACGAGCCATTGCAATCGCATCTTCATCATCCGAAGCGGTGAAGTGTGAAACACCCGATTTTGAACCATGTGTTGAAGCGCCGCCGAGGTCTTCAAAGGAGACCACTTCGTTGGTGACTGTTTTGATAACCTCAGGGCCAGTGATGAACATATGGGCCGTTTGGTCAACCATGATGACGAAATCAGTAATTGCTGGCGAGTAAACTGCACCGCCAGCACATGGGCCCATAATCACTGAAATTTGAGGAATAACTCCTGAAGCCCTAACATTTCTAAAGAAAATTTCAGCATAAGAACCTAGCGAAGCCACACCTTCCTGAATTCTTGCACCTCCTGAATCGTTCATGCCAATGACTGGTCGTCCAGTCTTGAGCGCCATATCAAGAACCTTGCATATCTTCAGCCCGTGCATTTCACCAAGTGAACCGCCGTAAACTGTGAAATCTTGAGCAAAAGCAAACACTTCTCTCCCGTTAATGGTACCATGGCCAGTTACAACGCCGTCACCAGGAATCACATTCTTGTCCATGTTGAAATCACGACAGCGGTGTTCAACCAAAGCATCAATTTCTTGGAAACTTCCTTCATCGAGCAACATCTCTAGACGCTCTCTAGCGGTCATTTTTCCACGATTATGTTGGGCATCAACACGGGCTTGACCACCTCCAGCCTCACTCCTGGACTTACGATTTCTGAGGTCTTTGAGACGCTCTTCTGTACCTGGCATGGACTTCCCCTTTACGATGTATGAAAACGCCGCCCTTATGCGTTACTCTTGTAAAAGCCTGAAAATGTATGTTGAAGCAGGTTTCAATTTTCCTCCAAGGGGTGTGTTGATAGGGAGGCGCCCCTTCCTAAGTCCATGGCCCAACCGCTACGCATTGTCGTCGCTAAGCCCGGACTTGATGGGCATGACCGAGGGGCAAAGGTCGTTGCACGAACACTCCGTGATGCAGGCCATGAAGTGATTTACACTGGCCTTCGTAGGACTGCACAACAAATTGTTGAAACCGTTCGTGATGAAGACGCCCGCTTCTTAGGACTCTCTTCCCTTTCAGGTGCTCATAGTCATCTCTTTCCAAAGGTTTGTGAATTACTCAAGGAAGAAGGGCTTGAAGATGTGATTGTATTTGGTGGGGGAATAATACCACATGAAGACCGTCCAGAACTTTTTGCTGTTGGGATCAAAGCAATTTTTGGGCCAGGTACGCCAACTACTGAAATTCTTGAATTCATCCAGCATGCAGATAATATGGAGAATGCGGGTGTTGGCCAAGGAAACGATTGGCATTGGGAATCAAAAGCATAGGGTGACCCCTCATGGAAGATGAAATCGCTCGTGCGCTCAAAGGTGAACGCCGAGCACTTGCAAGGGTTCTTTCCGCCATCGAAAACGGGACTTTTTCCCTCAATGACATAAGTTCACATGACGATTCCAAAATCAATAATATGCAATGGAATACCATGGCTATCACAGGTGCCCCCGGCGTTGGAAAATCAGTCTTAGTGGATGCTTTAATGACCCAGTGGGCAAATCAAGGCCATCGCATTGCATTGCTGGCAGTGGACCCCAGTTCACCCAGAACAGGAGGGGCATTACTTGGAGACAGGGTGCGAATGACTTCCGTTGACAACCCCAAAATCAAAGACCAAATTTACATTCGTTCCCTCGCCACTCGGGATGCATCAGGAAGTGTCCCGATAATCGTAGAGGACATGGCTGCATTTCTTCATTCGTGTGGATGGCAGCGAGTACTCATTGAGACCGTTGGTTCTGGTCAGTCCGAGTTACGATGTGCAGCTGTAGCTGACCGAATCATAGTCGTTGAAGGCCCAGCAAGGGGTGATGGAATCCAAGCAGAAAAGGCTGGATTACTAGAACTTGCAGACGCTGTTTTAGTCAATAAGGCCGACCTAGAAGGTGCTCAAAAACACGCTTTGGAACTTCAAGAATCTTTTACTCTAGGGCAAACTGAAGCCCCTCCAGTTCTCTTGACTTCTGGCCTTCAAGGAATTGGAATTGAAACTGCTGCTGAGTTACTATTTGGCCTGAAAGCATCTGGCAGGGCTACAAGAGCACGAATGAGGGAAAGGCTTCTTGCTCATCATGAACGTCGGCTGGTAACCCACCCCTCCTACAATGAATGCTTGGACCGCCTTACAGAGGGGACAATTGATATTGTGAAGGCGCTTTCTATCATCCAAGGGGAAGATTATGAGTGACCAAGTTGAACTTACCAACCCAGTTGAAACATCCGTTGGTGGAATGAAGGGTCATATTTTGCGAAGAACCGTACATATTGGCATGTGCGGAATTCCCTTTCTTTACTTCACGTGGGGCGAAAATGTTGCATCAAAACTCAACATGGAATTACAACAAATTGTCGCATCAGTCGTACTGTTTGCACTTGTCGCTGAAAGCGTACGGTTGAAATTTGGAATCACAATCTTTGGTCAGCGCGATTACGAAGCAAAGCAAATATCAGCCTTGGCATGGGGCGCATTTGGAATTGGAATGGTGCTGCTCTTAGTACCT
Organism: Candidatus Poseidonia sp.; assembly: GCA_034402455.1. GTDB lineage: Archaea > Thermoplasmatota > Poseidoniia > Poseidoniales > Poseidoniaceae > Poseidonia. The sequence continues at coordinate 15,437 of DASCRS010000003.1, forward strand.
TACGAAGCCTATGCATATCCATTAATTCTGTCGTTATCTTTTGGTGACCCACTCATGGGAGAACTGCGAAGAAAAGGGATAGAATCTCGTAATGTCATGGCCATCTCTACAGTTGTGATTCTTGTGATTTGGCTCTTGTGCTCCTTTCAATTTGGCACACCTCTCCTAATTTCTTTCCTTCTTGCCCCAATATGCATGATCTCAGAATGGCCCCGCTTGAGATACATTGATGATAATGCAACTATGCTCCTAATTCCTCTTGCAATGGTCTTACTGCTAGAACCGTTTGTCAAAATCATGACCTAATGATGACATACGCATGGATTTGGCTCAACATATTCAAATGGGGGTCGGCCTTGGTTTAAACCGAGGAGAGACCATGTCTGAAGATTCACAAGATAACGACCCCCCCCAAAGTGCATACTATATCGGTTTTGGAATCTCAATTGTCCTTCTCGCTGTTACAATGTTCCAGTACCCGCTTTGGTGATTTTTTTCAATCAAGTGTTGAACATTCCTTCAAAAAGGTAGTCGCCAACCAAGGCCCATGTGCGGCATTGGTGGTATGCTTGGCAACCCCGACATCACCGTTACTCAAAGAATGAATAGCCTACAAATTCATCGGGGACCAGATGGACAAGATGTTTGGTCGGATGAATTCATTGCCCTTGGACACACGCGTTTAGCCATAATTGATATCCATGGCAGCCAACAACCGCTTCATGGTCCACAACAACAGACACTTATCGTCAATGGAGAAATTTACAATCATCTTGAACTGCGCAACAAATATGCAAACTACCCGTTCACTACATCAGGAGATAGCGAGGTAATACTCGCCCTCCATCACCAGTGCTTATCTCAAAATCAACAGACTCCAACTGCTGGCGTTCACGCCTCCTGGTTGGCTAAACTCGATGGAATGTACGCAATTGCTCTTTGGGA
>DASCRS010000004.1:0-8177 GCA_034402455.1 Candidatus Poseidonia sp.
CCAAGGTCGATTTCAAACAAATAAACCTCATCCTCAGCATAATGTGCCGGTAGATTTGAGGGGTCTTTGATCCAAACAGGTTCAAGGGATGCAAAACCGTAGCCTGTGTAAAGACGTATCAGTGCTTGATTTTCACCCACCGTATCTAATCGAATAAATCGCAAATCGTTTTCAAGACAGTACTTTTTTGCCCATTCTACGAGAACTCCCACAAGGGCCTTACCTCGGTGAGAAGGATGGTTTGCAATACGGTGAATAAATAATGATGGTTCGTGCAGAGTCGGCCCCCAAATCTGTTCGTCCTCGTATGCTACGCTCCAAACACATGCGACCTCTCCCTTGAGGAGAAGTTTCCATTGCCTGCCCTCCTGAATCTCAATTTCAACGAGTCTTCTGTCAATGGTAGGCCATTGGACGGTTCCTTTGGAACGTTGTAGAGATATGGCTTCATCATAGAGGGATAATATCAGGTCTGTATCTTCCCATTCACTCTTGCATATCTCCATGATATCCACTCTTGTCTCAGGCTCTTCAACTTTTTATGCCAACCGTTCACGGGGCATAATCGAGGAACATAAAGATTCCAAAAATGAACACAAAGAGGGGCACTATCATCATTTCAAACTTTGACCTTCGATTTGAAAGAACATCTAATTCAGTTCCTAAACTCATAACAGAACCTTCTCCCGTATCTGAAGATGGAACCATCGTTACCAAGGCACTAGACTCGGTTTCATCTGCACCCCATGTATCAAGGTGTTCTCTTGTACGGGGAACACAATCACCCAATATGTAAATTGGGTCGCCCACGCCAATGGCACAAACTTCCCATTTCCATTTTCCTCGCTCCCATTTCTCCACAATTGAGCCAAGGCTCAGGGTTTTCTTCTCCGCCTCCCATAGGCTCGGATCCACAAGAATACCTCCGCTTCCATCGTGAACAATGAAAGGAACCCCCCCCTCTTTGGTCTCCTGCTTACTCCATGAACAACTCTCATTGCCATCGCTATCTCTGCTGCAAACCCACTTGTATGAACTCCAAGTCCAAAGAACGGTTCCCTCCATATCACGTCCTCCAACACTGAAGGTTGGCGTTCCTGCGTTTGAAGGCCTTACTTGACCAACGATTTCAGCCTGGCCAACTGCAACGCTTCGAATTGGACTTGTTGGCAAATCATTGATTGTTTGAGATAATTTAGCCTGACGATGGGCTTGGAAGAACCAAAACAAATTTACTAGAGTTACAAGGAAAGTCATGACCCATCCAATAGTTGTGTGTAATGAAGAGCCATCTCGGGCCCGCAGGTCTGCGGACAGCCAAATGAACGAAACTGCGAAGATGATCGCCCCTAAACTGTACGGAGTCATCATCGCAGGTCTTGGAGTTCCAATACGCCGTGGGTGTTCAAGGATTAGAGACCCATCCCCTTCTTGGGCAAATACATTGGAGTAAGAAGTGGGAAGTGGGGGGCAACCAAATAACCAATCTTCTGAGGCTTGGCGAAGCGGTTGCTTTGCTGGACCCAAAATCGCACCATTCGGCCCACAGTGCTGAAATTGTCTGCCGCCAGAGCCAAGCACTCCTATTGCGGGGGTTACCTCTTTTGTATTCGTCTTGTTATTCTTCCGAATTCTTCTCAAATCATGAAGAAGAGATGGTTGGGTGCTGTACATGAAGAATAACCCACCTATGCCAGCGATAAGAAGCGCCCATCGTCCAGTATCTTCACGTTGTGTGATTTCGGGTGGAGAAGTGTATTCGTCAAAATCGCCAACCTGTGCTACAGATAATAGTTGATAGTAATCGATGGGTTCATTTTGAACGAGCATATAGGCAATCAGGATGCGGTTATCATCACTGCCAAATCCATTTCCTTCAACAGCACGTTCCCAAGGACTGTTACATCCTGGTTGGAAGAGGTCCCCCTCTGGGTCTAATGTACGGGATTTGTCAAAAGATGTAGAGATTATATCGTTCGCTTTATCTCGGAATGTGAGAATGCTCTGGCTCTTAAATTCCACACTATAATCATAATCGATATTCCCTTCGTCATCCTCACTTTCATAGCACCCTTCAATAGCAATTACGCCTTCCACCAATTCTAAGGGAATCAATACGAAAGCCGCTTTATTTTGTTGATATTGGGATTGCTCATATCCATCTTGAAGAGATTGATAATTGTATGAATCAAGATCCCCAATTTCATCCAACTGGTCTGCTTCTGATATCTGAGGAATATCTGGAATAGAAAGTCCTGCAGAATACAAACCATAGGCACTAAAAAACAATGTTATTGCGATAAAATAACCAATCGCATGCCTCCATGTAGGCATTGGAAATTGGAAGAAACCATGGTCTAAATCAGTGACATCAGATTGAGTGGCCATAAACTCCGCTCTGTCTTTTCATTCTTAATTGAATTCCCTTGAATTGGCTATGAGATTGGAAAAAAGGTGCCGGGGGCAGGATTCGAACCTGCGAAGCAATATGCAGAGGAGCTTGAATCCACCCCCTTTGACCACTCGGGTACCCCGGCTTCTTGGTTTGGGCTGATGCCTTCTCTTCTTGACTATTCCTCTCGCGAAATGTCAAGAAGTTCTGGTGGACGCGGTGGGGGTTGTGTACTGAATACAATACGCCTTATCTTCGCCCTTTGGTACTCTTCTTCTCTATCCTGCCAACGCTGACGGGATACAAACAAGACCAGTCCCGCCAAAATTACCGATAGCATTGACAAACTCAACATAGCCATTTCCCCTTGAACACTATCGGCTGTGACTTCCTTTATATCGGCCAAGGGGACTGGAATTCTCGGTGTCATGTTTTCAATTTCAACCGTCAATCCAAGTCTTCCAACCTTCCATGCTTCTACTTCCCAAACATAATTTGACCATTCCCCACTTGTTAGAAAAAGAGATTCTGTGTGCAAAATAGTCCCTTCATCGTCTCTAAGATTGACAGTTAAATTTCCGTCAATTAACCCATTGTTAGCGACACGCACAAAGACGGAGATGTTTTCACCTACTATAGGCCTAAAAGGAAGGGCAGATATGTCAGTGAAAATCGGTTCAAAAGCCACCCAAGTAATACCAACAATGAACGGGTCTTCAGCGGTCCCTAATCCGACAAGTTGCCGTCCTGAGCGGTCTGCGCCCTCAAACCAAACTAAGAGCAAATCGCTTCGCTGAATTTCAACATCGGCTGGTTTGAAATTCAATGCTGATTCGTATATGAATTTTGTATTCAATGAAAGGTTGAGTGGAACTTCGCTCTGCCCATATGTTCCTTCCACCTCATTTCCCATTCGGTAGAAGACATGATGAAGCACTATCGGGCCAGCGGGCATGTGTGTATCATCGCTAACCATAACCGTTAATGGAACAGCATCTAAAGCGTCTGAAGCAATTCCTTGAAGTGAACCGGGAGCGAGTGTGAGTTGTGGGGCAAGGTCATCAACAATAACTTCGTATTCTATGGATGAAAGGTTGTATGGTTCAAAGCCCTCGATATTGATATGAATATTTCCATAATCATGATACATCGTATTTTCATTCAGGACTACTTCAAAGGTAAATAACCCATCTTCTGAATAGGTAATGTTGCCCGATTCTTTTCTTTCCCCATCCGTCAATTCCCAGTTCATTTGCCCTTGATTTGGGAGGAATTCAGCGAAATGTTCGGTGCCTGAATGGAATAATCCAACTTCGTGATGGACTGTGTCGTCACGGTGGAACCAATGAGATGTTTCGTTATACGAACCAATCGGTTGCGTCATATCGCTGATATTGAGCCATCTCAATTCCACTGTGTTCGATGGTTGCCATTCTAAGCGATTAATCTTGGACAAACCAAGGCCCAAATCGTTCCCTTCATCGATCACATTAACGGCTGGGATTCCACCTTCAGAAGCAATCCCGAATGTTGCATTCCAGTGTAAACGAAAATGAAATTGAACCAAGAATACCTCTGAAAGTGGGTATTGAGTCACAGTAACTGTCGGTGCGTTCATGAAACACGTAACGTCATAGTTAATCTCACCAAACCTAGGCTCGTAATGAATATTGCAATCGTTTGGATGGCCCTCTCCTAACAAGGCAAATCGAATTATTTCGAGAGAATCTAAGCCATTACCATCAGAAATTTCTAACTCAAAGGTATGATTTCTTCCTGCATAAAGTGAACCATTTTCGGAGTCCAACTGAATATAGTTGCCATTGATTAGCGTATCATACCGTTGTTGAACAATGAATGTGGCCAAATCATTTTCAACGCCAAACGAACCTCCTCCTTCAAGCGAATTACCCCCTAGGTCTTTGCTTTCAATAACCACACTCACCCGTCCAGCATCACTGCTAAAACCTACAGCATCCGACCAAGAGAGAAGAGGTAAATCAATCTCCAACTCGGTACGGCCAATATTGAGACTGATGTTTTCTTGCTTGTATTCACTTTGTTCTATCTCACCGTCGCTATTTGCATCATCGCGGGCTTCCATCCAAGTCCATACGCTAAGTTGTGATGAGACTCCTTCTACATCAACAATATTGAGACGTAATGGAACATCTTGCCCGCTAGTCCAAACATGTCCGTCTGCAAGTACTTCTTTTCCAGAATCCAAAATCGTTAGTGATGTAACGGTTGGTGACATCGTGTCAAAGAGAAAACGAACTGGAGAGAGGATAACGGTTTGGTCTTCACTCGTACTAGCAGACACGCCCACTGGCCCAGTGCGAGAAATTAGAGGTTGGATTTCAAGCCAAGTATTGCTCGGCAGATTTTCGGATAATTGTGGGGAAAGCAAAGGAAGCGAAAAACGCCCATCTTCACCAACTTCAACAGACCAATGTTTAGACCAATTCACAACAGGACCAAGCCATTCATCAGGCCCACCTGAAATATTCCTTGGTGGAACTGTATGAATGTTGATTTGAATCTCAGCATCGCCTGCCTCAATCCATTGATTGGAAATACCTTCCATTCGCACCCTGCCTTCCGCGAGCATTGAACGATTGTCCGATAAATGGAACGGCCAAAGTGGATTTGTCCAATCGTCCAATCGCCTTGACAAATCATCTGTAACTTGGAATTCAACGATTTCCATATCATTTTCAACCTCGTTGAAGTTGGTTTTCCGAACGGAAACTACAGGACCCGTTTCCAATCCATCGCTGTCTTTTCCATAGACTAGGATATGAAGGTCATCTACATCGTCTAGAAGCCAAGTGCTGGTTAATACCCATGTAATAGTGCAAAAATTCACATCGCAGATGACACCAGAATTTGAAGAATCCACTGGAGCAAGTCCGAGGCCGCTTATGTGGAGGAAACGGGGTGAAGAATCAAAGCGTTCAGCCCTCAAGTGAACGAATGCATCAGCCGCATTATCCGTCTGGGATAACAGAAGTTCGGCACTTGTAATGTCTGGAGCATCTTCTGTTGAATTAAGTGGATTGCTGCGTAAGTGATGGGTAATAACGGTAATTGACTCACCTGGTAGCCACCGTGTATGAGACAAGTTGTCAATGGACTCAACCATCAAGGGGGCTGTTTGGGCTACGAAGTCTAGAGTCAAACCCCCGCTTTGGGTCGTGATATGAAGTGGAATATCCAACACAGCTCGCATATCTCCATCAAAAGATGCTGCTTTGGCCTGATTGAGAAGAGTTACGGGGACTTCCAATTCAAGTGTTTGGGCCTCATACATGTGATGGAAATCGATGATTTTCAAATCACCTTCACCAATAAGCAAAATCGTCAACTGGCAGTTTGCAAGGTCAAGATTCGGTGCATAAGAATGCTGGACCGAACGATTTGAACAAGTTTGATTGGACGTGTAAAGGAAACGGTCAGATTCAAAAATTGTTGATTGAAAATCACCATTAACATAGAGGTCTGCTGCACCAGTAACATTGGTGACTAGAATATTAGTTGAAGTAACCATGGTAGATGATATCGAAATAGAAGTCGGTACAACAGCAGTATAGTTCAAGGTCAATGGAAGATTGTTAACATGAACAGATGGTGATGGTGCTGTTGCATTCCACAGCCATTCTTGCTGGTCATAACTGGCTTCATGAAATTGTTGATTCAATCCAAAGGTTGGTGACGCCCCCAATTCTGGCCACTGCCAAAGGCCCAAACTTGACATCCCGAGTTCCAATCGGGGAGATATAGGGGGAGAAACACAATCCAAACTCAATTTTGCTCGGCGAAACATCTCGCCACCATTAGCCTCAATGCGAATTGAATGAACGAGTTCGGGGGAGCCGATATAAGACATGTTGAGTTGATTTCTACCCCCGTTTTCACTCTTGTAAGATGAACTTGCCAGTTGCGCTCTTGGATTGACCCAACTCAAATTGTCTCCATAAGCAGTAATTCGATAACCTGAGTGAACACATACAGAAACAAGAGGTACCTCAATTTCTAATGTGCCATTTATCTCAAGATAACCGTTATTTGTGAGATTGGATTGCTGATTTAGTGGACTCAATGATTGAAGGTATTGGGGTCCAATGTAAACTATTGAGCCAACTGTTAAACTGTGAATCAGAGGCGTAACTAACACATCTTGCGTGCTCATCCTAATACGAAGATGGATTGATGAATACTCCGTGGGGTCTACCGCCAAATGTATTGGAAATTGAAGACCTTCGTGGCCAGGTATTATTTCTCCGCCAGTATCCAATACATCAACCAGAATTTCAGTTTCATTTGAAACATCAACCCACCCGTCTATCAATCCATAACCATAACGGCCATCGGGGGTAAGGGCTGGAGAGGTCCAATTGCCTTCGGTTTCAAACACGTCTACTTCAATACCCGCATCGTCAATATACCAACCATCCGCTTCAACATATGTGTCGGAGAAGAATGAAAAGCGAGCTCTAACGGTCATTCCTGAAAGGTTAGAGAGGTCTTTTGTTTTCAGATCAAATCCACGAGGAGCTTTGTTTCCGCCACAGCCACCAGCTATTTTTGAACCATCAAAAATACCCTCGCCGTAAAAGGGTGAATTCGTATTTGGGGTTGAAATTTGGTCGTGAAACGATGTCGTGTCAACTGGCAAAAACCACCATGAATCTCCACCGTCCGTTGATATTGATACTGCACCACCATCCCAATCAGCCTCAGTGCACACCCATGAACGGAATGTTAAGCGGGCGGTTGCATTCTCTGGAACAACATATTCTGGACTGATGAGGTGAGTGTATATGTTGGGCTGATATCTTGTGGTTAGATTGATGGCCGCCCCATTTAAGCCTGAATGAAAGGCCCCTGGTCCATATCCTGATGTGTTTCTTGTTTGGCCGATTTCCCAAACTTGCCCGCCATTACCCTCGACGTACCATCCGGAGGGAGTAGTCAATGTTGATTCAAAGGAATCGGCATCAAACGAAGGCCCGTTAATGCCGTGTTGAGTGGTCCACTGCCATTCATTGGGGTCGCCGATAGAGGGGCCAAGCCACCCATCAGAACCTCCTGTTTGCCCTGTTGGTTGTTGAGAAAAGTTTGCAAGCATTCGTTCCTGTTGAAAGGCCGTTCCTCGATTGCTGTATGCTTTCAAATTGTCAATCATTATACCTTCCCAGCCTGAAGCGCCATTACCACCAAAATTAACTTGAGTACTGGTAAGAACAACGAACTCTATGAGTGCTTGACTTGAATTAGCATGAGAGGGAATGGTGGCGGGGAGAGAATACATCTGGGGGACCCAACTATTGGACTCATCCATGTAGTAGGTCCCCTGCCAAGCAAAACCATTGCCTGGAAGACCTGGTAAACCTGAAATTAACTGCCATGTACTACCATTATCAAGGCTCAAGAAAGTTTGCATGTTGTCATTAAAGGCTCCTTCCAAGTCCCAATTTGCCCAGAATTCTAACTCCATGGGTCCAGTCATACCTGACAAATCAACCTCGACCCTCAAGCGGCCATAGGCATCGGGGGCATAGGAACCAGTCAAATTACCGTGAAACCAAACACCAGGGACATCACCTGAATTGGAGAGATTCATATTGTCGAGAAACCATCCTCCGCGGTAAGATGAAGCAGACGACGTCTGGAAGCACATGCGAAATTCAAAGTTGTCTGCTCCGCTAGGAATTACTGAATCAAGCGAAAATTCAGCATTATGCCATTGTTGTGATTGCCCAGACCATACATACGAAGGTGT
>DASCRS010000005.1:0-6060 GCA_034402455.1 Candidatus Poseidonia sp.
AGACGGTCGTTGATGGCTCAAATACAAGCGGCTTTCAACGAACATCACTTATTGCAACAGGCGGAGTATTGCAAACTCCTGAAGGTCCAGTGGGAGTGGAAGTTTTGTGTTTAGAAGAAGACAGTGCCCGTAAATTGGATACATTTGATGTGGTAGGAGGCCAACAGGTATTGTATAATTTAGACCGACTTGGACTCCCCCTCATTGAAATCGCAACCGCCCCCGATGTTCAAACACCCGAACATGCAAAATCCACAGCCATTGCTTTGGGCCGGACATTGCGCCAAACTCGTCGCGTTCGTCGCGGCCTTGGCAGCATCCGGCAAGACCTGAATGTCTCTATTGGGGCGGGTGATAGAGTTGAGATCAAAGGATGCCAAGACTTGGACTGGATCCCTCGTATCATCCGATTGGAAATGGCCCGTCAATTGCATTTTTATCGCCTTGCCAACGACTTGAGGGCAAGTGTTGACCTCCCACCGCTTCCATCGCATAGGAGTGACGATAACGCTGAGGTGGAACAACAAGTCGCCCAGCGCGTTGAGCAAATTCTTCAATGGGCCACATATGATGTTTCAGACGCCTTTGCAGCATGTAGTTCTAAGATGATAATAAATGGGCTTGAAAGCGGTTCAAAGGTGATTGCTCTACCCCTTCCAGGTTTGAAGGGAAAACTTGGAACAAAAACCGCCGACCATAACGGCGCCCAACTTCCGCGACTTGGCCGTGAACTTGCAGGTGCTGCAAAACTTGCAGGTGTCAAAGGGATTTTCCACGCCGACGAACTTCCTGCGTACGGCATAACAGAGGATGAAGTTACCAGTGTCCGAACATCATTAAAATTGAGCGAGGAAGATGGGTTTGTGTTGTGTTGCGCCCCCGTTTGGCAAGCCGAACTCGCTCTTGAAGCAGCTTTGAATCGCGCCCGTCATGCCTGGCATCGCATTCCTCAAGAAGTAAGAAATGTAGTGGTCAAGAAAGGTTCACCCGAAGACGGAACGACCGCCCCAATGCGCCCGCTACCAGGGCGCTCCAGAATGTATCCCGAAACCGATGTACCCCCACAACAAGTATCCCCTTCACATTGGCAAACCATTGTTGACAACCTCCCCATGTCAGATGACGAACGAGCCAAGCGCCTTAATGGCCTTGATATTTCAAATGACCAAGCATCCCAACTTCTTGCTCGAGAACTGGACGATGTATTTTGGAATCACAAAACAGACCTTCCCGAAAAAGGATGGGCTTCACTGCTTTTGGTCCACGACGAAGAGCCACCAACTATGCTTGTCAATGCCCTAAGACTTCGTGAAGAAGGGCTCCTTTCCCGAGAACACGTGGACCGTGTTATTGAGGCATATAGCGGCCAGAACCCGTCAAGAGAATCAATGGCCTCTTATTGCGAGGTCCACGAACTTGCTCCAGCCGATGTTAGTGGTCTGGCAGAGGTGATTGACAAGATTATCGCCGAACGTCTTGATTTTGTCAAGGAACGAGGCATGGGTGCGATGGGTCCTTTGATGGGCATTGTGATGCAAGCAGCAGGGGGCGCAGATGGCAAAGAGGTCAGCGCCTTACTTCGTGCAGCCATTCAGTCGGTCACGGAGTGATTGCATGATTGGGCGAACAGCCGTTTTTTGTGCACTTTTCGTCTTATTGGCCACCGCTCTGCCAACACAAGCAACAACAGTTTCTTCTTGGGAACTTGATTGGGAAATCAATCTTGGTGACGGCTACATCACAACAAAACCCGTTATTGCAAACGATACAGTATTTGTTCGTACATCGGGGTTTTGGACTGGAGAGGAGCGCCCGCAGGTATTTGCATTTTCCTTGGAGGGGGAAGAACGTTGGAATCGAACAAGTGCTAATACCGTTCAGCACGACATGAGTCCTTTACTTCTTATCCCGAGTGGAACGGGGCCGTGTGGCTCTTGGCCAGAACTTCTTGTCGTTGGATGGGCTGATGGAACGATTGAAGCACTGCAATCAAATGACGGAGTTTCGATTTGGAATCGGTCATCAATTGTTCAGGGCTGGGGAATTACTGGATCTTCTGTAGTTGATGGAGACCATCTCGTTGTTCCGACAAGAAATGGATTAATGCGCATTTGTTTATCAAATGGAGCAGTTGATTTTGAGGTTGAATTGGATTTAGGTTGGCGCAATGGAGTATTAGTGACTGAAAATGGATTCTATATCGGCGATGAGTCGGGTACTTTGTGGAATGTAGGCCGAGACGGTAACGCCTCATCGTTTGCTTCCCTGGGAGGAGCGATTCGTCACCCACCTCTCCTCACAGCCGCAGGTGTCTTTGTCCATGTTCAACACGATACATCAAGCGCTGTTTACGTAGTTAATGCCTCGGATAAGACTCCAATTTTGCTGCATGAAAGCGGGCCATCACCAGCAATACCTGTTACTAATGGACGCTATGTGGTAACAGGAGATGATTCCTTTCTCACAACTTTTGATTGTGAGCAAAATTGTTCACTTCTTGAACAACATCCAACGTCCACAAACGGAGAACTTGTTTGGACCAACAGTGGCCGTGTTTGGTATCCAGTGAACCGAATTGACGGTTTCTGGGCCGTTACAAGTATCAATCAAACAGGAAATATCACTTCAACCATCAATTTCTCAACATCGCATGATGGCTATGGAACTGCGGCACCAGCCTTTGGGGGAAATAGGATGGTCATGGGAAATGATGCGGGAATTTTGATGATGTTCATCGATGTAAAACCCCCTAATGACACATCACCTTATGATTGGACCCCCGTTTTTGGTGCCTTCATACTCATCGGTTTGTTGTTTGGAGGCGCTTATTCAACATCACAACATCGGACTGATTGGGCTTGGAAAATCATCATATTGGCACTCCTTTCGTCAATGCTTCTGCTTACTCCAGACCTTTCATCAAGGTGGTCTCAGTCAATAACAGAAAACACATTACCTCAAGAATCTGAGCAATGGAATGAATCTTGGCCCGATACATGGATGGGTACACAAATTGTGGTTATTGAAATTGATGGAGAACAAGAAGTAATTGGCGGACTTCTCGGCTATGAAACAGCACTTGAACTCACACTTGCCGCAGCAAATGAAGCCGAGTGGGAAGTTGAAGTAGACTCCACAGAATTGGGCTCATATGTTGTCTCCATCAATGGTGAAAATGGTTCAGGGTGGGAATATTTCCTCGATGGTGAGCGAGCTGGACAATCTTCTGACCGGCAGACTATTTCAGACTCTACTGTCCTCCATTGGCGGCTTGTTCGTCGGTAGGCTCAAGGGGGTACGGCCTTTCGGAGGAGTAATGTTCCAAGCATTTGGTGTCCATGGACCCGAATTGACGGCCTTTGCTGACATGGTGATTGACCTGTTTTTGGTTGGGCTGGTGTTTACCCTTCTTGTTGGTGGGCCACGTTCATCAAAACAAGATGTGTATCTTCTTACAACCTTTGTTGTGGCAGTGACAGCCCTTCGCGTTATTCTTCAACCCCTTCCAAACATTCAGCCAGTAACCGTAGCGGCTTTACTTGTGGGGGCTCAGTTGGGGGCTCGTCGTGGGGTTGCTTTCGCAGTATTGGTGACATTGCTATCCAATCTTTTGATTGGCGACGGATGGTGGACATTGTTCCAAGCCATCGGATGGAGTGCAGTCGCAGTATTAGGCTCCCAAATTAACCTTGGAACTGTTGAGCGCTTCAACTCAGCCCGATTCTATCTTGCCGCTGCATCTTCAGCATTTTTGTTTGATTTCATCGTCTCGTTTTCAATATACACGCCAGGAATGAGTCTTACTGATTTTGTAGTTTATCTCGCACACGGTTTACCGTTCGACATCCTGCACGCGTTGGGCAATCTTACCTTTGCAATATGGTTTGGACATTTCGTATTCCGTACACTCCAGGCCGTCGACTCTTTGGAAGAATTAGAACAAGCGGTGGTTGAAGACAATGTCGTCAATGGATGATGCCCCTTCGATGGCGTTGATCGTTCGCGCCGACCTATCGCTATCAGCAGGGAAAACAGCGGTCCAGTGTGCTCATGCTGCAGTGCAATGCGCTCTACAAGCCCACCGCCATCATGCCCGCCTTATGGAGCGATGGCGCAAATCAGGGGCGCGAAAAATTTGTCTTGTGGCGGACGATTTATCCTCACTTCATCGTTTAGCGAGCGAGGCTCAACAAGCCAATTTATCCTATCATTTAGTTCAAGACGCTGGCCATACTGAAGTACCAGCTGGGACCATAACGGTTCTTGGAATTGGGCCAGGTCCTCGGAGGTCATTGGATTTGATTACAGGGGATTTGTCAACACTTTGAGGTGAAGATGTGGGCTTTCGTTCGTTTATTCATCGGCTGACTGCACCCCGGATCAATATTACGCCGGTTTTCGGAAGCGTCAAACTCGTGTGTATTGTCAATCAATCATTGAAGATGGGAAAGGGAAAAATTGCCGCCCAAGTCGGTCATGCTTCTGTAGAATCCTTCCTTCGTACAGGCTCAACCCATCCACATCTATTGGATGCGTGGCTTGCGAGTGGACAAAAGAAAATTTGTTTGAAGGCAAAGGACGAGGACGTATTTGAAACACTGATCACTCAAGCCAAAAGGGACAATATTCCTTTTCATTTGATTCGGGACGCTGGACATACTCAAATTCCAAGTGGCTCAAAAACGGTTTTGGCTTTGGGGCCCTATGGTGAGGAAGAACTTGACAGCATTACCGGGGAACTGAAGTTGTTGTGAGTCTCCAAGGCATTGATGAAGGAGAGCGCAGAGCCACCTCCATGCGCGAACACCCTTCGGAACGTATTGATTTCCGCTCCGATACCGTCACGCAGCCGACCAAGGCCATGAGAGATGCAATGATGGCAGCACCTGTTGGTGACGATGTTCTGGGAGATGACCCAACAGTTATCGCCCTTCAAGATAGGATGGCTGCTATGTTCGGTAAAGAAGCAGCCTTGTTCGTTCCTTCAGGAACTATGTCAAACGCCATTGCACTGAGGACGCATACTGTCCCAGGCGACGAAATCGTCTGCGATAAAACGGCTCATATTTACCGATATGAGGGGGGCGGATATGCAGCATTGTGCGGAGCATCTATCGCATTGGTTGACGGCGAAAAGAGCCTTATGACGCCCGAACAAGTTCAAAGCGCCATTCGGAAAGCAGAAGGTTCAGGCAGCCATTACCCTAATGGAAGCCTTGTGTGTGTTGAAAATACTACCAATCTAGGTGGTGGCTCGTGTTATGACCAAGAGACACTTGACCAGATTGCAGCCATTGCCAAAGCCAATGATTGCAAGACGCACATCGATGGTGCTCGTATTTTCAACGCCGCAATTGCAACAGGAGTGGATGTGGCCACCATGTGCAAACATTACGATTCAGTATCTGTGTGCCTTTCAAAGGGACTCGGTGCTCCGATTGGTTCGGTATTAATTGGCCCCTCCCCATTCATTGCTCGCGCACACCGATGGCGCAAGTTGTTTGGAGGAGGCTGGCGGCAAGCTGGAATGCTTGCGGCCGCAGGGATGTATGCACTCGACCACCACATTCAGCGGTTGTCCGAAGACCATAAGCGCGCAACAACTATCGCCCAAGCCCTTGATTCAATGGAATCTTTTTGTGTTGACATGAGTACAGTTCAAACCAATATGGTTTATGTTCAGTGTCAACGACCAGCGAACGAAGTTGCATTTGAATTACAACAAAATGGCGTAGATGTTTTCGATGTCTCGCCTACTCACATTCGAATTGTGGTCCATCTCCATATTACGGATGAAGATATTGAAACGTTTATTGGCCTTTGTAAGCGCTTGTTTTGAAAGTTGAGCCTTCATAATGGGTTACCGTCGTTTCCATGCATGGAAGCCCACTCTTCAAATGTTGAATGCAAGTATAATGTGGCCTCAAATGAGGCAGACATCATTTGTGATTGGTGCCAATCAATGATTGACTACAACCCTCAGAAAGGTTGGTACGTGCCCCTGACTCCTTCCGAACACGAGCGAGCAATAGCACTGTTTGGTGGGCCAACAGTTCATTC
>DASCRS010000006.1:0-15244 GCA_034402455.1 Candidatus Poseidonia sp.
AACGGGGGGCGAACTCTTCTCGTAGAGGAATACACGGCAACATGGTGTTCAATCTGTTCGGAAGTGGACCCCGAACTTGAATCGGTTGCGGACAGCCATGGTTCACGTATCGCCCTTGTCGCACTCCATCCAACGGACGGGAGCGACGCACTCCAACCTAAAGCAGCAGAACACCGAATTACAAGAATGAAAGCAATCAATCCTACGATTGAGTCAACACCTACATTTGTCGTGGAGGGAGGCACTCCAAGAGAGGGATATGATGCATGGCAGGATGTTCAGAGAGATATCCTCAACACTGAACTTGTGCGACAGAATGTCACCTCAATGTCATTTGAAGTACAAAAAACCGAGGAGGGGTACAGGGCATCAATCCAACATGCTGAGATATACTCAAGAAATGGAACTCAATTGACATTCCTAGTGATTCAACACGATATGCCTGTGCCAGATTCAGGCATTAATGTCGGCGGCCCAACCCGAGACAGAGTCCTTTTAGCAACTGCTCAGTGTGACCTTCAAAGCGGAATAATAACCACCAACATCGGCTTGTTAAGTGCAAATGTTACCAACTCATGTGATGATGATTTTTCCATTGAATTTTCGAAATACGAATCGTGGAGTGTTATTCTTGTTCACGAACCAACCTTGGATTCACTCCTAAATGGTTCAGATCCTATGTCCTTGGGTGCCGTTGAAATGCCACACCGTTCAATTTCAATTGAATCCTCAAAGACTTCAAGTTGGATTCTCATTGGATTATGCTGCACATTAAGTTTGGTTGCAATTTGGCGTAAAAAGTAACTATTCTCGGATAATTAGTATTATATTTGCCGAAAAGGGGAAAAAATCCCCGCATTATGTCAACCAAGTGCGCATCTGATGCGAGGTTTGATAAACTCTAGGAACAATGTATTAACATGACAAAAACATGGGAAGACATCACCTGGGAAGAAGAGAAACCCCTCAAGGAGTGGGTCATTGAATATGTCGCCAAGGTTGGTGAGCACACATCTCACCACCTGACGATCCTCTATGGGGAAGAAATGGAAGATGTACAGCGACAACTTATGCATGAACTAAGAACAACATATCTTGAGGCTTCTGAAATTGAAGTCACCGTACTACGTATGGAAGTAATTGACCCTGAGCCAAACGCATTCCATTTCACAGCAGAATACACACCTTAGTCAGGCTTTTTCTCTGAAGACCAATTCAATGGTTTGGCCATTCTCCAAGATGTGGTTCTCAAAGCTATCCACCTCAACGCGCTCACCATTTTGTGTCACGAACATCAAGAATTCATGATTAGCGTCAATACGGTGCTCGTCAAATCCTGTTGAATCCATGTGTTTACCCCAGATATCGAAGAAGGCCTCGATTGGGGCTTCAACGCCCTCTTCCTTGAATTCAATATGGATTTTACCCTGGGAGTCATGCGTATGAAGTGCACGCATAGAGCAGCCGTTATCGTCTAAACCAACACCGTTAGGGATGGTAACTAATTCTCCATTCACAGAGACACTGATGGTTGCATGGTCATGGCGAACCAGTGGGTCGTTCTCATCTCCGTGTCCACCGATGCACACATCAGCAATGGCATGACGCTCGTCTGCTGTTGAGAACAATTCATCTTCGCCCTCATCGCCATTTCCATCACTATCGCCGATTAAAACACCCATTGAAACCAATGCGACAACAGTTACCAATAACCAAAAAACTGTCTCAGTTTTCATGAAGATTCCGCCTCAGGAGTTCTAATCTGTATTAGATTGTGATTCGTCGTCATTCCAAGTTCCATTCTCATGCATGCGGCCAATAGTCCAAAATCCGAACAGCCCGATTATATTTGCAATGTGAGCCGTCGTACAGTATTGGCAAATTTTCCCCATGGCAAATTCGTATGAGATTAGTAAAGCGATAATAGGCAATCCGATTATTGCTAGGTATAATCCATATTTCGCATATCTTTCTGCCCAAAGTGCGTCAGGGTCTTTTGAAATTGAATTTGCGAGGAAAAGCAATGTTCCGAAAGCAAACATCCCAATCATGCCCCACGATAGACCAAAAAGCGGGTCAGTATTGTAGGCAGCGTTGCCCAAAACATCATCGCAAGAAAATACCGTTGCACTTGAGCAAACAGCCCCGCCTTCGCTAATTTTATTGGAGATCCAAAGGGTGTGGACTGAGATAGCAAATCCGATTAAGAGTACCAAATTCAAACCAAGAAGTCGTTGTCTTCGAGGTATTTTCATCGTAGGCCAATTATTGCTCAATTGAGTACCAAGGCCAGGGAATAAAGGTGTCAAAAGCGCAGTGCCAAACAGTAGAGGCAATACATACAACATCAAAACAAGATTCGCGTCCATTCATTCACCACCCATTAGGCGTTGGATAGCCCCTGGAAGTTCTTCGTTTGGATTTTCAGAAGAAACCCACACAACAATACCATCTGGTTGAAGCAAATAATATGTCGGGGTTCCCGCAACCTTCCAGGCATCCATGTTTTCTAAATTCAAATCGTCAACATAGGTGAAATGGTGAGGGTTTCCTGGGCGGTTTGTACAGTCTCCCTTAGCACAAGATTCCTCACCTGATTTGTCACGGAAGGCAACAATTTCATCCCGGCTGCTTTCGTGGCCTTGAATGTTCAATTCACCAACACTCGCGATGAAGTTTATGACTGGCCCATCCCAAATTTGTTCCTCATAGGTGTTTGTCTTTGAGAAATAATCTGCATACTGACCAATATTAGAAGCAGCATCCCAGCAATAACCACAATCGGTATCCATGAATTCAACGACCAACCAATCTGCTGTATCATCTCCTTCGGACCAATTTTCAACCAACCAGTCATCCATGTTGAATTGGCTCCATCCAGTGCCATTATAGCTCATACCTTCCAAAGCAGGTGCTCGTTGTCCCTCTTTTGTCCCACTGGCTATCGGGTCAGTTGTGAACGCCAAAAACATGATTGAGGCAAAGAAAAGTGCCATGATTTTAATCGCTGTATCGGTTCTTACATCAGCTTCTTCATCGTATTTCATGATTAATTCCCCATTCCAATTTCACTCAGCAATACACTTGCAGTGTAACGAATCGCTTCTTCGCTATTCATGCGGACATCAAATCCACTTTCTAACATTTTGTTGATTGCTAGACGAGCACGAGGGACATCTCCAGCCCAACCTCGGTCACCGCCAGTATATTCGATACTCGCCCCTTCGCAACCTGTGACTTCAACGACTATCTCTGCAATACGGCGCACTGATGCGGTGTCATGGCTTCCAAGATTGTAAAGATTCAAAGGCTCATTTGCATGACTCATGACATGTAGAATAGCATCAGCACAGTCTCCAACTTCCATGTAAGATTTCTCTTGAAGGCCGTTTCCGAGGACCTCAAGACGAGAGGAATCGGCCTTGAGTTTGTGAATGAAATCAAAGATTACACCGTGTGTGCCACGAGCGCCAATGATGTTGGCAAAGCGAAAAATCCACGCTTGGAGGCCGAATGTACCAACCCAACTGCTGATTAGTCCTTCACCCGCTTGCTTACTTGCACCATAAAGTGAAATTGGCATACATGGTCCGTGGTTTTCAGGAGTTGGAAGAGGAGCATTTTCACCATATACCACTGAACTTGAGGCGAAAGCAATCTTCTTCACATCATTCATCCGCATGGCCTCAACAACGTTGTAAGTTGCAACTGTTCCTTGCTGAAGGTCAGTATCAGTAATGCGGGTGCCAAGGCGGATATCTGGATTTGCTGCGAGGTGGAAAACGCACTCAATGTCCATTGACATCGCCTTTTTTACATCTTCCAATTGAGTTATATCACCTTCGACAAGTGTTGCAGAACCCGCCTCAAGGTGGTCAGCAATGAATGATTTGCGACCACTGGAAAGATTGTCCAAAACGACGACATGGTCTCCACGCGCAATCAAACGGTCAATCAAATGTGAACCGATGAAGCCAGCACCTCCAGTTACCAACGCTCGCATAGCCAAAGCAAAGGACACATCCGTATAAGGGGATGGGTGGAGAATTGTGCACCTTGCAAGGAGTTCTTTGATAACCGTTGACGAACAGCGATATGGCCCTGAGAACAAGTCTCGGGGGAGGTGAATAAATGAAGAAAAATACAATCGTGAAGGAAGAAGAATCCGTGGATGCAAACATCCTAGTCGGATATGTGCGCCGCAGCAATGCAGGTGGTGCCCTCAAAGTTTCAGTCAATACTGCAGCATTTGCAGATTGCAACACTTACATGACAAGCGATGGCCAATCCTATGTCCCATTGGTCATTTCCATCGCTGCGCTCAATAAGGTGCTATCAGGAGACCGTGCAGTAACAACCATCACCCAACTACAAGACTGAAGCACATTTTTCTGATGACGAATTAACTTCATCTATCAAGATGAAGTCAGCGCCCCTTGGTTGTCTTCGGCCAACCATGGGGCATTTACCTATTTTCGGGAATGATTCGATAAAAAAACGAACACACCTATATAGAAGGGGGGGTCCGGTTTTATTTGTGACAACCATCACACCACTGGCGGCCTCCAAGAGGAACTTCGTCGTTGCGGGCATGCCCATGTACAACGAAGAAGAGACAATCGGCTCGGTTGTGGTTAGGGCTCTTCGCCATGTTGATGAGGTCGTTTGCGTTGACGATGGTTCATCTGATGCGAGTGCTAGGATTGCTGAAGCATGCGGTGCTACTGTAGTACGCCACCGAATCAATCGTGGTTACGGTGGAGCTCTCAAAACATTGTTCATGAAGGCCATTGAAATGAATGCTGATGCATTAGTTTTGTTGGACTCAGACGGTCAGCATGAAACTCATGACATACCCAATATGCTTGAACCGATACTCAACGATGAAGCTGATTTTACCATCGGTTCTAGATTTGTAGAAGGTGGCGGAGGTACAGACATGCCAGCATATCGACGTCTTGGAATAAAGGTCATCACAGCCGCATCAAATCTCTCAAGTGATCTTGATATCAAAGACACACAATCGGGATTCCGTGCCTTTTCTCGCATGGCTCTTGAACGACTTCGTTTTGATTCAGAAGGAATGGAATTATCCCTTGAAATGCTGGAAGATGCTCGTGAGAAACAACTTCGTGTACGCGAAGTTCCTACTGTGATTCGATACGACGTTCCCAAAGGCTCCAATTTTACTGCGGTATCTCATGGTTTCACCGTATTAACTTGGGCAATGCTATCACTCTCTCAAAAGAAACCACTTCTGGTTTTGGGAATTCCTGGATTTGGATTATTGGCTGCTGGTGCGGCGATGGGGATGCAAACCGCTCAAGGATTTACAACACAACTCGATAGCGTTATTGGCGATGGAATATCTGCGATTTGGATCGGAGTTCTTGGCCTAGCATTGATGGCAACTGGCCTTGTTTTGCAAAGTGCACGAGGATTCCTTCGCCATCTTCTCGTCCGTGAATTCGGATTAGATTAACCGATAAGACGAAGAGCGAGCGGCACTAGGAAACTGGCCGCAAATAATCCAAAAAAGACAAACATCCAAATTCTAACGCTGCGTTGATTTTTTTCATCCTGTGTATTTTTGTTGATGCATTCCTGTTCTTTGCACACCCGTGGTTCTGATGAAAGAGGTATAGGTTGGAAACAAATCCGACAATGCTTGTGAGGTTGCATTTTATTTCCAGATACAGAGCCAACAAACTGACTTGATTTTTTGGCCACCATGTCTCTCACTTTCTTTGCATTCACCATACTATCACCTCATGGAGTAATGGTCGTTCCTACGAAAGGCTTGCCTTCAAGGGCATCATCAAGAATGCTGATATCACGACCATCCAATACCGCCAAGTTCATTCCCGAATCCATCGCAGCCTGGACCGCCATTGGGTCAACAACTGCTGAGGCTCCTGGTTCTAGAGGAACCCCAACGCCAGTAATAGCTCCAAGTTCTTCCAGCGTAATTTCACTCAATGCTTCAGCATCATCGTGATTACGTGGGTCTTTTGAGTATACATGAGATACATTGGTTGCAATAATACAATGGCGCGCCTGAATCGCACCAGCCAATCGAACGGCGACTGTATCAGTCGTATGGCCAGGAACTGTGCCTCCCATGATGACAACATGGTGCTCATCCATTAGAAGGCGCGCATCATCAATTGTGTGTGGTATACTGGAGGCTACATCGCAACCGATTTCAATCAGAAGTTGTTGTAAAATAGTAGCATTTAGGCGAGTTGCAGCAATTCCGATTTCGTCAAGGCTGTCGGGATTTTTGACCATTTGAGCCGCAATTTGAATCCCTTCTCTCGCAGGCAGACCTCCTCCAACGACCAATGCGAGTTTTCGCCCATTGCCTTCTAAATGAACTACTAATTGTCTCAAACGAGCCATCCAGTTCTCCCTTTGAGCCGCTTCTTCGGGGCGAAGTAAACTACCACCCAAAGCAACAACATGGCGAGTACTCATGATGACCCTGCTACGCGGCCATCCTTTCATCATATCCCTAATGACTGTTGCATCATATCCATCAAGGATTCAATTAGGCGAGGTTTGAAGTGCCGTACAAAGACCCCCGAATGGGAGGCGTACCAAGTGACGGACGATGCGAAACAATCCGCTAGACGCCTCCGCCTCAAACTCGCCTTGGAGGAACTTCGAGAAATGAAGGGTTTTGGTACCGAACTTGTGACGCTAATCATTCCACCGGACCGTCAAGTATCCGATGCTCGCCAAATGCTCCAAAACGAGCACGGGCAAGCGGCCAACATAAAATCAAAAGGAACAAGGAAGAATGTCCAAGGAGCGATTGAATCGGCGATTTCAACACTCTCTCGTTACAAAAATGCAGGTGAACATGGTATTGCCATTTTTGTTGGTTCAATCATCATTGGAAACAACAAATCACGAATGATTAACGTCGTTATTGAGAACCCCCCTGAGGCTTTCATCTCATTCCGTTATCGTTGCGATTCTAAATTTGAGATATCACAACTAGAGGAGATGTTAATTGACAAAAAATCCTACGGACTATTCGTCATTGATCGCTCTGAAGCAGCCTATGGAATTGCGTCTGGAAAGCGAATTCACGTCCAAGAGCATCTAGTTTCGAACATTATGGGTAAACATCGTCAAGGTGGTCAATCAGCACAACGTTTCGAGCGATTGATTGAAGAGGCCGCCCATAATTTCTTCAAAAGGGCCACAGAACATGCTAATTCCTACTGGTTGCCACATTTGGAAAACATACAAGCAATCATTATCGGAGGTCCTGGTGCCACAAAAGATTTCGTTGTAAAGAATGATTACTTCCATCATGAAATCGCAAAGAAAATTGCAAAGACACATTTTGATGTCGGTTATTCCAACGAATCAGGAGTTCGTGAACTCGTGGATAATGCTGGAGCATTGATGGGTGAAATTGAATTGGACGCTGAGCGCCAAGTCATGAATCGATTCTTGGAAGAGTTAATTCGCCCACATCCAAAAGCAACCTATGGAGAGAATATGGTCAAGCGAGCGCTTGATGAAGGGGCTGTTGACAAACTTCTAATTTCCGAAGGCCTCCGTGGAAAGGATCTAGAACTTCTGTGTAAGAAGTGCAAGAATCAATGGGTGCAGAGGGTTAAGCGCTCAAGTGAGGATATCTCTTGCCCAGAATGTTCAGCATCAGGGGAAGCAATCAAAGAACTTTCAAGCAATTCCATCATCGATACCCTCACCATATCGGCTGAGGCAAGTAATACGCAAGTAATCTATATTTCAACTGACACCGAAGAAGGTTCTCAACTTATGCTTGGATTTGGCGGCCTGGCTGCTGTGCTTCGCTACCCGTGGACATGACGTGATATTATGCAGATATTGAAGGCAGTCGTGCAACCGTTAATTGCTGAAGCACTTGCAGTGATGGGTGTAGAAAATTTGCCATTGGAAAAAATGCTCCAACCATCAAGAGAACTCGACCAGAGCGACCTTGCACTTCCCTGCTTCCCATTTGCAAAACAACTTGGGATGTCGCCTGCAGATATCGCAGAAACTTTAGCACAGCATGTTGCCAAGCATGACGCCATAGGAGAAGTGGGTGGCGCAAATGGATATCTAAACATTAAAGCAAATCCACAATGGTTGATAGAGCAGTTAATGGCCCATGGCGTTGAAGGTGGGGAAGTAAAACAGAACAGAGCGGTTCTCATTGAACACACCTCAGCAAATCCAAATGGTCCATTTCATGTTGGTCGTGCTCGTAATGCAATACTTGGAGACACATTGGTTCGCTTACATCGCCTCTTTGGCAACGATGTTACAGCGGAGTACTATGTTGATGACATGGGCAAACAAGTCGCTGTTCTTGCATGGGCGCTTGAAAACCTCTCTAAGGAAGAGGTTGAATCTCAGTTGGAGGGTAAAGACCCAGTCAACCCTGCTTGGAAAGGTAAGGCTGACCATGAAAGAGTTCGGTGGTATCAAGCCGCTCAGGCACTCCGTCAAGACAGCGAAAAGGCACAAAACATTGAGGATTCCATCGGTTCTTTAGTCCATGCGAGTGAAAATGGTGATGAAGCGGTGCTTGCATCTTTTGAGGCCGCATATCAACCAGTATTAGATGGAATGTTGTCCACTTTGGGAAGGCTTGGCATTCATTTTGACAGATTTACCAAAGAGTCAATATTTGTCACCAACGGTGATGTTGGGCGATTGATGGAAAAACTTGGCACTCTTGAAATCAACGGAGAAGCGGATAACGGCGCCCAATTCCTTGACCTAGGTGCAAGAGGATTAAAGGGGAAAACTGAATTCTTCTACCGAAGAGGTGACGGCTCCTCACTCTATGCAACACGTGATATTGCTTACCACATTTGGAAGTGGACGATGGAAGGGGACCTGATCAATGTGCTTGGAGAAGACCACCGATTGCAAGCGAAGCAAGTTGGAATGACGCTTGAAGAACTTGGTCAAAAGCGCCCAGAAGTTGTTTTTTATTCATTTATCAAATTGCCAGAAGGAAAAATGTCAACCCGCCAAGGAAATGTAGTCTTCATGGATGATTTGCTTGAAGAGGCAAAGGAGCAAGCCGCTATTGTTGTGCGGGAACTCCGTCCGCAATACGGTGAGGAAAAGATCGCCAAAATTGCTGAAGCCGTTGGCACATCAGCAGTTCGCTTTAATATCATAAAAGTCAGTCCTGAGAAGGGATTCACCTTCCGCTGGGAAGATGCTCTGACATTTGAAGCGGGTTCTGCTCCTTTTATCATGTACAGTCATGCACGCGCATGTTCAATTCGAAGGCGAGTTGAACAGGAATTTGGTTCTGTTGAAGAGGTTCTCAGTGATGAACTGATAACAAATGGTGATTACTCAGAGGTTTTGATAACCCTTCTTAGGGTTCTTGCCGTTCACCAAGACTGGCTAGAAAGGGCTGTGAATGAACACCAACCTCACCGATTTGCAGAACATATGCTTCGCTTAGCCAATGCCTACAACGCATTTTTGAATAATTGCTATATCATTTCGGAAGGAAATGTAAATGGATTTTATCTCTGGCTTTCAGAAACAGCTCGTAGCGTCATGAATTCTGGAATGGAAGGGCTTGGACTGGTTGCTCTAGAAGAAATGTGATCACTGGTCAGTTCGGTGCCATCCTTCTGGAAGTTGCATAGGGTCGTTTGGGCGTGCTGCTTTTACTTTGCGAACTATTTCCAAACGCATAGAATCCATTCCTACAAATTCGGTAGCAGACATGGTAATACGCCCTTTAGGGTCTAACAAGAATGGTAATTCAGGCTCACCCTGGCTGCCATTGGCATTCCAATCTTCTTCAGCAGATTTGACTTCAGACCACATTTCTGGGAGCGGTTCAAGCAGGTCGGCTTTTGAGGTCACAACCATTAATTCTGTCTCGGGAAGCAGGGATTCAATCTCTTCAAGCAAGTTCATTTGTTCCTCATATGAAGTACCACATGATTCACTTTCATCTACCAAAAAGAGGACCAATGAACCGACGTGTTCAAGCGCTGCTATTGCTTGCATTTCGATGTAATTACGCTCCTCCATTGGGCGGTCAAGAAGTCCAGGAGTATCTACCAGTTGATACTGAAGTCGGCGGTGCAAGAAATGGCCGACGTGAATTTGCTTGGTAGTAAATGGATAGTGGTTGACCTCCATGTTCCCCGAACTCAAGGCGGAAATGAACGCTGACTTTCCGACGTTTGGAGCCCCGCAAACAACTACACATGGTAGAACAGGGTCAATTTTGGGAAGCCTTTTGAGGGTTTCTCTGGCTTCACTAAGCCATAGTAAGGAAGGGCTTACTTGGCGCATAATGGATGAAATGCGCCCGTAGGCTTCTCTTCGTGCATCATGCATCAATTCAGTGCGACCTGTTCGTATGATTTTCTTCGCATTTTGTGAAGCGATTCTTTGAACTTGTTTCCCAGCCCATTGAAGTGCTGCTAAATTTTTACGATATTCATCGCAACCAACACATGCATCTATCATGGCGATGTCAAATAAGGGCGACTGGTCAAGTGATGGCCAAGCAGAAACAAGATCAATGAACTGGTTTGAGATAACATCGGCAGCAGTCTGAACCATTCTAGTCATCTGTTTTCGAACACGGAACACACGTACTGGGTCGTCAACACGGTCTGCCGCTTTTTTGGCCCTAGAGAATGCTTTGTCAAGCACCTCGTCTTCCAATAAGACGGTGCTCAGCGTTCTCCAGGATACTTTCATGCCCTTCCCTCAAACCTTGCCCGTAGCCCACACTTGAAGAAGTCACCCGTTCATTTGAGGTCTTCGTGATGAAAGGGGAGGTTCAAGTACGCTCGCCGATTGAGTATCCACATGGCGAAGAAGAAAAACAGCATTGAACTGCCGGATTGGGCACAATCTATGTGGAAGGATTTGGGCTCACCCAAACTAGAAGGCATGACTTCTGTTCACAATGGCGACCTTTTGGAGCGACGACATGGCCTTCGCAAGGATGATTTAATCGAGGTACACATGGATGTGCAAGTTTTCAGCGACCCCTCACAAGCCTACATCCGTGGACGTTTACTTTCCAGTGGTAAAACAAGTCTGGAAATACTCGGCGATGACGGACGCAGCCATTTCATTGCCCGTGATATCGTTGTGAGAATCGTATTGGTCGCACATACACGGCCTGCTTACATTGACGATGATGAGTTGCTCGCCTACGAGCGGGAAGATATGAAGCGCCGTTCAACCCTTCATGAAAAGGTCGAAAAACAGACCAAAGGGAACGATGATTCGCATCTTTGGGGCTGAGTAAAATGAGCCTTCCTAAGGCTGGGGAAGAAATAGACGGTCGCTTGATTCGAAATAGCCCTAAAGAAAAGAAGGAGCCTGGTTTTCAACGCCACGCATTCGTTTGCGCTCATGAACGTCCAGATGGCGCGAGTAGACCTTCTTGCCTTCCAAAAGATAGTTTGGCCATGATGCGCGGCCTCAAGCAAGCAGTTCGTGAAAAGGAACTAAGGGGTGTTCGTGTTCAAAAATCTGGATGTCTTGACCATTGTGAGTTCGGGCCAACTTGCGTCATTTATCCCGAAGGAATATGGTATTCCCTTGAAGCAAATGGTGCATTTGAAGCCGTTTTGAAGCATCTTGAAACTGGCGAAGTCCAACTCGAATATACCATCAAAAATCGCTAATGGTCACAATTTCACTGGCCGAGTAGCACCGCATGCCTGACATTTTAGCAAGGTCGTACGGTCTTCCTTGACAAAGTGAGTATCTGGTGCAGAACACTGACTGCATTTGATATAGGTATTTACATAACTAGCAATCGTATTCTTGATTCTCTTTGGTGGTATACGTCCCTTGAATCGAGCCCGAGGTCCATCACGAGAACCTGATGTACCCAAATCGTTGAGAATGTACTGATAGACATGGTTTTCATCACGGTCCATCATTGAAACAACTTCGTTAAAATTGCGGAAAATAGTGTTTGAACCCTCAATGAGAATTTGAGGTGCTGGCAATCGCCAGCGAGAGCGACTAGAGATTTCCTCAGGAATATTCTCTCGCGCTCGGTCAAGGAGTGACTCGTAATTGAAGTCGGCCATGTTTTGTGGCCGGCCTCCCACACTTCAAGACTTTCGCCCTTTGAGGTATTTACAGGAAAGCATTCATGTGTGTCAAACCCACCCATTGAACTGAGCATCATGGTGTTAAGCATTGAAGAATTGAAGGTCCTTGCTACAAATCTACGAAAAGAAGGGTTGAACACCCAACAAATCGCTGATGAATTATCTCTCTCCAAGACACCATCACATGGTTATTAACGGGAACGGGGGGGGCTGACCGTCCAAGTGATGTTCGAATCGGTTGGAGGACTCTCGGAGTTCGCCCCCATAGAATCGCCTCAATTGGTGCAATTATGGCGGATGTAGCTGATGAAGAAATCGGTCACAGCGAGGTTGACACAGTAGTTGGTATCTCAATCAATGGAATTACCTTTGCCTTTGAAGTAGCCCGTATGCTGGAATCTGACATGACGGTGTTTCGAACCACTGATGAAGGCACAGGTAGCGGTTCACTCTCCACAAAATACGGTCAAGTTGCAGGAAAGCGTGTAATAATCATTGACGATGTATTATCCTCAGGAGTAACGATGTCAAAAACCATTCAAGCAATTCGTGATGCAGGGGGAGATGTTGCTCTTGCCATAGTTTTGGTTAACAAGACAACCCGCAATGAAATCGATGATGTCCCTCTGCGTGGATTAATCCGAGCCGTTGCAGTTTAAGGTGAACTATCATGCACTGGTCCGATGTAATTGCGCAACGGCTTGCTCAAGGTGGAAAAGACCACATAATTGCTACTGGAATTACTCCGAGTGGTGAATTTCATATTGGCCATCTTCGTGAAATCTTGACAGGGGACATGATTACCCGTGCTGCAAGACGTGCTGGCCTCAATGCTGAACTCGTTTTTGTTGTAGACAATGCTGACCCACTTCGGAAGGTATACCCCTTTCTAGACCCATCATATGAGAATTTCATCGGCCATCAGCTGGGATCAATTCCGGCGCCAGATAAAGATGGTAAACCAGATTGGAATCGTTTTGAACAGGAGGGCTGGTCTTACGGCGACCACTTCTTGGAACCATTTCTCAAGGCATTAAAGCAAATCGGTGTGGAGCCAAGGCTGATTCCAAACTTGACATCTTACCGAGAAGGAAAGTTTGCACCTTCTGCAAAAAAGGCATGCGATAACCCAGATGCAATCCGTGAAATCATTGAACGTGTTTCGGGGAGGGAACTTCCCAGCGATTGGTTTCCTTGGCAACCACTTGACTCCAAAGGCTCACTGGATGGAGTTGTTGTCACTGGATACGAATACCCTATGGTCATGTGGACAGACAATTACGGCGTGAATGGTAAATCGGACATTACAAAGGGAGAGGGTAAACTTCCATGGCGATTGGACTGGCCTGCTAAATGGGGATTCAACAAAATAACCTGCGAACCATTTGGTAAGGACCATGGGGCAGCAGGAGGTTCGTATGCAACAGGAGTTGAAATTGCTTCTTTCTTCGGCCATGAACCTCCACAATCCTTGGTCTATGAATGGATCAGTCTTCGGGGTAAAGGAGCAATGTCATCATCTTCGGGAAACACGGTTGGGCCAATAGAAGCATTACGTCTTGTCCCACCAGAAATTTTGCGTCTTTTGATTGCAAATTCAAAACCGAACAAGGCTATAGAATTTGACACTGGGATGGGTTTGGTAAATCTTGCCGACCAATATGAAAGATTGGCTTCGAGAGATTTTGCTGACGAATTATCCAACGATACATTGAGCAGAAGACAACTAGTTCAAATTGAAGATGCACAAGCTGCCCTTCGACTCTCAATGATAGCCTCTGGAATGGAGGCTGAAGCGACATCGGTAAGTTTCCGACATCTTGCACTTCTTGCTCAGATAAAGCCTAATGATGAAGACATTTGGTCCTCTTTAATTGACTCCGGAGCAATAACAAAGGCCACTCCAATACTTTCAGACCGACTTGTAAGAATGCGCGCCTGGATAGATTCAGAACATTTCCCAGAGGAGATGCGCATCACTATTTTGGATGCGCCAAATTCCTCTGCACTGAGTCAATTGGACGGCGAGCAAATTGGCCTCATCCCACTAATTGCAAGTGAAATGATGTCCGCTGAATGGACTGTGGAAGGAATCACTTTGGCATTCAAGAATGCGGCTACAACGGCACAAGCACCCATGCGTTCAATGTATCGAGCGTGTTATGCAATGTTCATGGGAAGCGAACGTGGCCCCCGACTTGCGCCGATTTTAGCAAATTGTGTTCGTGAGGATGTTTGTAGTTTGGCACAGGCATGCGCAGAAGATGTTTCTTGAAGCCCCCAATCTCATTTTGACTACCACTAACTACCCCCTGTCAAGAGATTGAGACACACCCTTCAAAAGGAGTCACTGACCTTGCAAGAATATGGGAGGGGTCTATTGTCCGACATGTGAAGCAGGGGTTGAAGTCACTGCAAAATATTGTCTATCCTGCGGCCACGACCTATCGGGACAGGGCCCAATTACCGCAACTGGGCACGATTTGAATCAACTCAAAGATGCTATCCGCACCCGTGACGACCTATCTATGGCCCAAAAATTTGACATGATTGCCCAAGTTGAAGATGGGGCAGATCCCATCGCCCTCGGCATTGCTGCTGCTGCTGATGATGGTGACGGTGCAATGGAAGAGGCTTTTGCCGCTCCTACTTCATCGATGGAATTATCTCCTGCATTGATGGATATAAAATGGGATAATTCGGCTGCTGACGCAGCCATTGACGCAATCACCGAATCAACTAAAATTGGTGACCTGAAGAAAGCAGGTAACTTTGACCTAGAAAATGATACATTTAACGAGGCTATGGATTTGGGGTTAAAGACTAGTATCCATCTCATTCAAGCATCTCAAGGCAATAGCGAGGCTCTAACCTCAGAGGCGTTAAAAGATGTCCCAATTATGGCTCCACCGAAGAAGAGCTTTTGCCCAAAGTGTGGCTCAGACATTCATGCAAACGCTCTGCACCAATGGAAGAAATGGACTGAAATATCCCATAAAATTCTAGCAATGCAACTTGAATCTTCGATGAGAACTGCCCTTATGCACCTATCATCTACCTATCAAGACAAAATTCAAGATTTGAAAGACCAATTGTCTGATGCTAAAAACAGTGTTGCACCAGCA
>DASCRS010000007.1:0-8201 GCA_034402455.1 Candidatus Poseidonia sp.
GCACGCAAGCCATCCTACCTTTGCGTGGTAAAATTCTCAATGTGGAGCGACAAATGCACAACATTGCAAAAGTATTCCAAAATAACGAAATTCAGACCATGATCCGTGCATTCGGCGCAGGAGTTGGGAATAATTCTGAAGATGAGGGTTCTTTTGATACATCGAAACTTCGTTATCATCGCCTCATAATTATGACGGACGCAGACGTTGACGGTGCGCACATTCGTACGCTCATGCTCACCTTCCTCTGGCGCTTTATGCGACCAGCAATTACCGAAGGTCACGTGTTTATTGCTCAACCACCACTCTACCAAGTTAGTAAAGGAAAGATGTCTCGGTATGCATTCAGTGATGAAGAGCGTGACGAGATGATCGAAGTCCTGAAGGGAGATAATCCCAATGCAAAAATTGGTGTCCAAAGATACAAGGGTCTTGGTGAAATGAATCCTGAACAGTTGTGGGAGACCACCATGGACCCTGAAACCCGAACAATGTTGAAGGTGACGGTGAAAGAAGCTGAAGAAACCGATCGCATGTTTGAAACGCTTATGGGCGAAGATGTTCCTGAGCGAAGGGCGTTTATTGAACGCTACGCAAAGGAGGTGACTAACCTTGACATCTGAAGACGAAGAACAAGAAGAACAAGAAGACGAAACCATTGCGCCAGGTGGCAATGTTCTCAATCATTCGCTTAATACTGAAATGAAAAATTCATACATCAATTATGCGATGTCTGTTATCATTGGACGTGCACTTCCAGATGCTAGAGATGGACTCAAGCCTGTTCACAGGCGGGTCTTGTACGGCATGTTTGAGGGAGGCCACACTGCTGAAAAGAAGTTCAGTAAATCTGCTCGTTCAGTTGGAGAGGTCATGGGTAAATACCACCCTCACGGGGACCAGTCAATCTACGACACTATGGTGCGTATGGCGCAAGAGTTCTCCCTTCGCTATCCTCTTATTGATGGGCAAGGCAATTTTGGCTCAATCGACGGAGATCCACCTGCAGCAATGCGATACACAGAAAGCCGATTGGACCGAATTTCCAAACATATGCTTGAAGACATCAACAAAAAAACCGTTGACTTCCAGCCTAATTTTGATGATTCAGAGCAAGAACCAACGGTTTTACCGGCTCGCCTTCCTAATCTGTTGCTTAATGGAAGCGATGGAATTGCTGTCGGAATGGCAACGAGAATCCCCCCTCATAATCTGACAGAAGTTGCAGGTGCTGTCAATCTCCACGTTGAAAAAATTCTTGAACAGGGTTCAGAAGGAAAGCCATCTATCTCTATAGAAGAGTACATGGAATTCGTTAAAGGCCCAGATTTCCCAACAGGTGCCAGCATTCATGGCATTGATGGAATCATTGACATGTATACCGGAGGAAAAGGTAGATTCCATGTTCGTTCCAAGTGTGATGTTCTTGATGATAATGACGGAAAACGCATTATCATTCACGAAATCCCCTATCAGGTGAAGAAGGCAGATATGCTCATTCATATCGCTGATTTGGTGAACAAAGAAGTCGTGGTTGGTATCCGTGATATTCGTGATGAATCTTCAAAGGAAGGAATCCGTGTTGTTATTGAAGTTAAGAACAACGCAGACCCCCATGCAGTTCTAAATCAACTCTTCAAATCAAGCCGTTTACAAGAGTCCTACTCAGCCAATATGATGGGTATTCTAGACGGCCGACCCGTATTGCTTGACTTGCCTACGATGATTCACACCTACGTACAACATCGTGAATCTGTTATCGAACGTCGTGCACAGTTTGACTTGGACAAAGCCAATGCGAGAGCGCACATCCTGGAAGGGCTTGTAAAAGCGCAAGACCGAATAGATGATGTTGTTGCTGTTGGAAAAGCGAGTTCTAGCCGCGAGCAATTTGAGTCCGTTCTTCGTGGAGATGAAACAATGGCTGGAATTGCGCCATTTGACTTTTCGGAGCCCCAAGCAAAAGCGATTGCTGAACGTAGATTGTATCAATTAAGCAGAATGGACGTTGCCAATGTTCAGGCTGAACACGATGAACTGAAGATTCGTATTGCAGACCTTGAGGACATTATTGCATCTCGGCCCCGCCGACTTGATATTCTCAAAACAGAACTGAAAGAAGTCGTAGACCGACATGGTGATGAACGCCGTTCTTACATTGACCCAATGCCACTTTCAATGAACAGAGAAGACCTCATTGAAGAGAGAGCTATCGTGATTACACTCAGCGAAGAGAATTATATTCGTCACACTCCAGTTGAGATGTTCCGTTCTCAAAATAGAGGTGGTAAAGGCCTCAAAGGTGTTACCACCAAGAACGAAGACACCCCTCAACTTATTGTTACATGCTTCAGTAAAGACCGCTTGTTGATCTTTACCGACCAAGGAAGAGTCTACGGCCTGAAGGCTTGGGAAACACCTTTGGGAAGTCGACAATCCCGTGGAAGCCATATCCGTAATCTATTGGAGAGTTTACGTGAGGACGAAAACATTGTCACGATCCTCCCCATTTCTCGTGAACTGATTGAAGAAGTCAATGAAAAGTGCTTCGTGGAGAAAGAAAATTGGGATTGTGTCAATCCAAAGTGTGAGTCTCAACACAATGTCGGACCAACAATCAAATGTGTTTCATGTGGTAAAACAGCACCATCTGGTCACTTTTTGGTCTTCGCTACAAAGGGCGGGCTCATTAAGAAAACAGATTTGCATGAATACGTTCGGATTAACAAGAATGGAAAGTATGCTCTACGTTTCAAGAACGAAGGCGACTCTCTCATCAATGTTCGCTCTGCGACGGATGAACACGACATCGTGATGATTTCAACAACTGGTTATGCTTCCCGTTTCAACTGTTCAGCAATCCGTGCTTCGGGCCGTGTTTCAGGTGGAATCTACGGAATCAAAGTCGGAGACCGAAAGGGTTCAGGCGGTGGGTTCGTGGCTGGCATGGTTGCTATGCTTGATTCGGAAGAACAAATTTTGACAATTTCCAAATACGGAATGGCCAAGAGAAGTCGCTTGGGAACAGCAGACAGAATCCCTGATACGGATGCTGCTGGCAATTTTAAATTTGATGAAAACGGAGAGCAAAAGATGGCTACTGACGGTTATCGGTCCACTCGTCCAGGGGCAAAGGGCGTGCGTACGATGAAACTTGATGAAGAGCACAACGACCAAATCATCAGTGTTCGCACTATTCCAGACTTGGATGACCATCTCTTCTTGTTAACAAAGAAAGGAATGATGATTCGTATCCTAGTTAATCAAACCAAAGAAACTTCAGGCAAATCAACCCGAGGCACTAGAGTTATGGAACTTAGGAACAAGGCAAAAGGTGGGTTCACCGATGAACTGATTTTCTCTTCTCGAATCTCAGCATCTCTCCTTGACATGGCTTCGGAGGAATCTGCTGAAGGCGAAGAAATTGGCGAAAAAATGAGTGAAGAAGAGTGACCCTCCAATCCATCTAAGAGAAGCGACGCATTCAAACATGAAGGCGAACCGTGGGCTTTTGCGGGTCCAACTCGGACCGCACAAAGGTGATGGCTATGAAAGAGAGTTCACTCATTTACGATTGGAACACTGTGGAATACGAGTTCAACCGAAATCCCTCTAACCACCCCCATGGTGTTTGGTTTGATGATGAAACACTTCGTGATGGTTTGCAAAGTCCAAGTGCACGAAATCCAACCATTGAACAGAAAATTGAATTGCTCAGTTTCATGGAACGACTTGGACTTCAAAAGGTAGACCTTGGACTGCCTGGTGCAGGGCCATTTCACCGAAATCACATTGATGCTATGCTTACTCACATCAAAGAGAATGATTATTCTATTCGCCCAGGGGCTGCTGTTCGTACGCTCATGGGAGACATAGAACCGCTTGTGGAGATGCAGGCAAAACATGAGATGGAGATACAAGCATCGGCCTTCCTTGGTACAAGCCCTATCCGTCAATTCACAGAAGGGTGGACGATGGAGAAACTCATTTCAACTATGGAAGGTGCTGTTTCCTACGCGGTAGAAAATGATGTTCCTGTGATGTTCGTTACCGAAGATACAACACGTTCTAACCCTGAAGATGTCAAAATGATCTATCAAAGAGCCATGGAAATGGGTGTGCGCCGTCTTTGTGTTTGTGATACCTGTGGCCATGTGACTCCCAATGGCGTGAAGAAACTTCTTTCATTCATTGACGAAGAAGTCATCAAAGATGCAGGATATAAGCGCAGAGATATTGAGATTAACTGGCATGGTCACCAAGACCGTGGACTTGGAGTTGCTAATAACATCGCTGCGGTTGAAGCTGGTGCCGATGTGATTCATGGAACTGCGCTTGGAGTAGGTGAGCGTGCTGGTAATGCCCCTCTTGACCAAACTCTTGTTAATTTGAAGTTGATGGGAGTTATTGAGAATGATTTGACACTTCTCGATGCATATGTAAAGAAGGCAAACGAATACATTGAGGTGCCTCTTCCAAGAAATTATCCAGTATTTGGCGAAGATGCATTTGAGACCGGTACCGGTGTTCACGCATCTGCGGTAATCAAGGCAATGAGAAAAGGAGATCATTGGCTCGCTGACCGAGTTTATTCTGGTGTCCCCGCAGGGGACTTTGGCCTCAAGCAAGTGATTAGAATAGGACACATGTCAGGTCGTTCAAACATAGTTTGGTGGCTTGAGCAAAACGGTATTGAAGTTACAGATGAATTAGTTGCTCATCTCTTTGAGATTGCAAAGAGTCAGAAGAGAAACATGCTCGATGATGAAATTCATGCAGCTGTAACTGCTTTCTCAAGTAAGTGATGAATTGTTAATCACCAAAAATAGTAGATTATCAGCGACGAAAAAAGCGCAATTACGGTAGTCCAGTAAAGCGGCTTAACCCACGCCCTACCGCCAAATTTCTCGTCCAATTTGTCTCCTACAGCGACAAAAGCTTCTTCGGCTAATTCAGGCGGAATCAATTCAATAGGCATGGTATGAACCAATTTGTTGGGGGACTGGAAATAACATGAACCTTTTCCCGATGCTCACGATAAGGTTCACGATTCTTCTTCAAATTCTTTAGGTTCACTGGTGATTTTTGAGCCAATCCATTCGGAATCTACACTCCCTCCACTCCACTCACCATCCAATGAAATCTCATTGATTTCATGTTCTTCTCTCCAAACAGGGTCTTCTTTGCTCCCGTTTGTGATGAACTTTCCATCTTCGTCAATCTGTTCTTCGAGAAGCGAAAAGTGCTTTGAAATAGGCAAAAAGTGACCAACTGGCATCCCTGCCGCTGTAAATGGATTTGTGGCAGCCCCTATAATCAAGCCATCTTCGGGAGCGACGATGTCTACTGTCATCCCTGGTGTGCCAGGGTCGGAAATTGTTGCAAGAACTTCCCCTTCTCGCATCACACTTCCCGCACTCACAAACATGTCCAAAAGTCCTCCTTCACCTGCACGGAGCCACCTTGAACCGCTCGCCATGATGCGGAACTTAGGTCTGTGAGGGTTGCCTGGTATCATTCTCAAAGAGCGCAAAACGTTCATGACTCCGTGAACAGCAACTTTTACCGATTCATGTCCAAGATAGTCTGCCCCACCTCCTTCGTAAGTGATTACAGGAATTTCAGCAGAGTTCGCAGTTCGACGGAGTGAACCTTTTGGGGGAGTGGAGTCTAAAATCAGTTCAATGCCGAATGACTTTGCAAGTAAGTATGAACTTGAATGAGTAAGGTCAACTCGGACTTGAGGCATATTGTCACGACCTTTTGCAGCACTGTGAAGGTCCACAATACCGTCTGAGTCCTCAATCAGATGATTCCAAACTTGGTGGGCAACTCGCTTGGTGGTTGAACTTCCAGGGTCGCCTGGAAACTGTCGATTGAGGTCTCTACCATCAGGAAAATATCTTGATTTTGCCCTGTATCCAGGTAGATTTAGAACGGGTACAATTCTGAGGGTTCCTGCCATTGTTTTAGGGTCAAGAGGGCGCCCTTCATCAGTGAACGGGTTACTCAATAAATGGGTGCAGGCCGATGGACCAGTCAATTCATCTCCATGTATTCCACCCAATACAGTGATGCAAGGCCCTGGGCGAGCCCCGTGGATTACGGTTACGGGAACTGGCCAACAATCACCTAGACTTACGTCTAGAAGAGGTAACGGCACGGTACGCAGAGTCCCAGGCTTAATTCGCTTGCGGAAGAAGCGGATATCACCCCATTCTGAACTTCTATCCCATTCTGGACGATCTTCAGTTTGATGTGCTTTCATGGCTTCTTCTATCGCAATTTTACGACGTTTTGGCAACTCATGAGCGACCCGAACTTTCCGGACCTTGGTTTTCTTACGGCCCGCCATGATACGGCGACTATTTCCCCCATCATGAACCATACGCTATTTTTTGCTTGAATGGTAACAACCATGAAGCGTCACTGACCACGCCGTGCTATGTCTCAAGGTGTCCAAAGAGAGTATGCTCCCTCATCAATTTGTTTCGGTTGTGGACCTGCAAATGAAAGTGGACTTCAAATTGATTCATACCGGATTGAAAATGGGTTGATTTTACGGTTCACTCCCGAAGAACACCATCAGGCTTTTCCGGGAATGATTAACGGTGGCATTATTGGAACATTGCTGGATTGTCACGGAAATTGGACCGCAGCAGTTGCCCTAATGGATTCTCAAAAAGCTACGGAACCACCCTGCACCGTCACGGCTTCATACAGTGTTCAACTAAGACGTCCGACACCACTCAATACCGAACTCGTTGTTACTAGTCAAGTGGAATCACTTCTGGAAGATAGGGCCGAAATTTCGTTAAAACTCGAGGCCAATGGAAAAATTTGCGCTACAGGAAAAGGCCTATTCGTTGCAGTCACGGAAGGTCATCCGGCTTACCATCGATGGTCTTGAGTGGTCTGCATGGTCCGTCCAAGCCCTCAGCAATTACTCCGTTTGGAATCATTGCGAGATGATGTCATTCATGAAATGAGAAATATTGGAATTTTTTCAGAAACTGAGTTAGATGTTGGAGCAACAGTTTCACTGGGGTTGCTGAGAAAGAATTCTACTCAACGACATGGAGTGACTAGATGGAATCGTCAAGATGGTGCAATTGTATTGCAGACCGTAGATTTGCACCCTGCTCTTCTTGAAGATGATTGGGAATCTTATGCATCTTTTGTTCTCTATCACGAACTTCTTCATGCTATAGGCAATCGTTCTCATGACAAATCATTTCGTCAACTAGAATTACTTTGGCCCGATTTTGATGCAGCCAATAGAGGAGTTGAGTTCACTGCTCAAATGAGACTCAAGCGGGCGAAGTGGCTTTGGATGTGCCCCAAATGCAACAAGGAGTATCCTCGACAGCAATCCAGCAAAGGAAAGTACCAGTGCAGAACATGCGGTTGTCGGCTTCTTGATGTCCCATACAGGACATGAAATCATAAGCAATGGCGATTTCCACAATATGAGGGCAAGAAGATGAAGTATTGCCGAGCCATTGCCTTCACTAGCCTGTTTTTATTGTCATTGATGGCTCCGTTTTTTGCCCCTTCAGCTCAAGCAGGCATCACATCATCAATAGATGGCGGCCACATGTATCTATCATGTCAATCAGAGGATGAATGCAGTTTGACTCCAGTTTCAATGGGAGAAGGAAAAATTACGGGTCAAAGTAGTGCTTCACCCATTCAATCTGACACATTGACATTTGAATTCGATGCCAATCCAGCCCAGGGTCATCTTGCCATTTTACCAGAACAAATCGATTTGCTGGTTGTTGACTTCCGCCATCAAACTGAGACAGGGGGTATAATGCGCCCTGCCGCAGAATTCCGACTCATCCTCGGTCAAAGCGTCACAGTATGGTCATTTGAGAGAGAATTTGTTCCATCCTCATCGTCATATGAGCCTTATAAGATTGAGAATGATGACCTTGATATTGATGATAGCCGCATTATTTGGAAAGGTGATCAAATACGCCTCTTAATGACTGTGACAATCGACCAACCTGGTACTTGGGAACTTAATATGCGAGGCCCCTCAAAAATAGAAATGGAAGTGCCTTGGTCGGTTGACGCCGATGCTGCGAATGTGGATGAACCCTCTTCAAACACGCAACCTGTTACTACAAATTTTGATACAGGTCACCGGGGGGCATTGGTAGGGGCTGATTGGGACTGTTGGACCTTTCCAGTAG
>DASCRS010000008.1:0-4412 GCA_034402455.1 Candidatus Poseidonia sp.
CGTTTACGACAAGAACGACCTGTGCGAAAACACACCTGCAAGTGCAACCGTTCAGAGTGATGGATGCTCGGATTCCGATGGAGACGGTTTTGACACCACAGTTGAAACCGAATGTGGCTCTGACCCGCTTGACATCAACAGCGTACCAACCGACCTGGATAACGATGGAACTTGCGACCTGCTAGACACCGATGCTGATGGTGATGGAGCGCTCAATGTGGATGAAATCGCTGCTGGAACTGACCCAATGGATGCGAATTCATTCCCAGCCAACATGCTACCAACCTGTGCGGTCTACTATTCCTTGGAAGTTGATGGTATTCCAACCACCTTTGAGGGCGATGCTGCTATCCCAGCGCTTTCAGGAGCAACAGCACAAGCTGGCGTGAGTTCCTTAACACCGCCTGTGATTACCATTCCAAACGGAAGTTACTACATCACTGCACACTGCATTGACCTTGATGGTGACGATATCACGGTCACCGTGAACGACATCACTGTTGGCCCAATTGCTGGCGAAGTCAGCGCTGGAGCCATCATTGTGATTGGAGAAGGCGTTGATGAAACCATTGATGTCACCATTTCGTGGACGGATGGAACCGACACACTTACTGCAATTATCACCGTCAATTTAGACGGAGATGCTGGACCTGCCCCCGTTCCTGGATTTGGATTTGCGCTCGGTATGATGTCAATCATGCTCGCTGGATTTGTTGCTTTGCGACGAGAACAAGAGTGAACAAAGCCCAATGTGAAGAGCATTGATGGGCTAGTCCCTCTTGCGTTAGCCATGGAACGCCCCTCACGAAGTGAATTGGCCGGCCTATGGGGCTTGGACCCGAATTGTGTCTTTCTTAATCACGGCTCTTTTGGAGCAACACCGACCTTCATTCGTAAAGAACAACAGAAGTGGCAGGACCTTCTTGAAAAAGAGCCAGTTCGTTTTTACGAAGACTTGGCAATGCAGTTTATGGAAGACTCACGTGAAGCCCTTGCAGTGATGCTTGAATGCGATGCAGACGACCTGGCATTAATTGAAAACGCTACAACCGGAGTGAACACGGTCATACGCTCGCTTCGCTTTGAACAGGGTGACGAGATCCTCGTTCCAGACCACGCCTACCAAGCCTGTCGCAACACGCTTGACTATGTGGCTAGCCGGTGGGGTGCTAAGGTTGTCACCGTCAACATCCCGTTCCCCATTAGTGGGCCTGAGGTCGTCATTGAACGAATGATGGCCGGTGTCACACCACGAACTGTACTCGCCATGATCGACACCGTCACCAGCCCCACAGGTCTACTGATGCCCTTTGAAGAACTTACAGCCAAACTTGAGGGCGCTGGCGTGAGTGTTCTCTTGGATGCTGCTCACGGCATTGGAATGATTCCTCTTTCCCTTGATGCATTAGGCGCATCCTACACTACAAGCAATTGCCACAAGTGGCTTTGTGCTCCTAAGGGTTCGGCATTCCTTCATGTCCGTAAGGATAAGCAGGAAGGGATTCATCCGCTAACCATCAGTCATGGAATGACCTTCCCTCTAGGAGATACAACTCGATTTCGCCACGAATTTGATTGGACGGGTACACGCGATATTTCGGCCCACTGCACTCTTCCAGCGACCATTGCTGGAATGGCTAACATCATGGAAGGAGGCTGGGCAGAGATCATGGCCCATAACCATAATCTTGCCATCAAGGGACGGAACATCTTGTGTGAGGCTCTGGGCATCACCGCCCCATGTCCTGATGAAATGATTGCCTGTATTGCGACTCTTATTCTCCCTCAAGATGGCGCAGATAACGGAATACCCTTGCACGAACCTGACCCGCTCCATGAAATCCTACGTGATAACTACGGAATTCAAATTCCAGTTTGGTCGTGGCCGAGCCCTGAAGGAAGATACATTCGGATTTCAGCCCAACTCTACAACTCTGAAGAAGAATATCACTATCTCGCACATGCCCTCAAACAGGAATTATTCAATTAGGATATAATCAATCGACATAATCTTGAGTTTTTCTCAATATTGGTGATAATTTCTTAACGCCGCGGTTTTTACAGCAATTATGGAAACTGAGCATCAGAATGAACAACGCTGGCTGATTTTGGGCATCATGAGCCTCAGTCTCGTTATTGTGATGCTCAATAACGTTACACTCAACGTTGCATTACCCGAACTGACCAAAGCACTGGGGACGACCAATACTGAAATGCAGTGGATTATGGATGCTTACGCTCTCGTCTTTGGAGGAACACTGCTAACAATGGGTGCTTTAGGTGACCGTTTTGGGCGCAGGAAAGCCCTCCAAACAGGATTATTGATGGTGGCTGGTGCTTCTCTGTGGGCAGCATTGTATGCTGAATCATCAGAAGAACTCATTGTTGTCAGAGCCATCATGGGCCTTGGTGCTGCTTTGGTTATGCCTGCTACTCTTTCAACGGTCATCGTAGTATTTTCAAAAGAAGAACGGGGGAAAGCGATTGGAATTTGGGCTGCAATGGCTGGTATCGGCGCTCCACTCGGCCTATTGGTAGGAGGATGGGCTGTACAGAACTATGACTGGCAAATGGTATTTTTAATCAACATTCCCGTTATTGCCCTAGCCCTTGTTTTAGGCCTCATTTATGTGCCAGAATCAAGGGGTGAAAAGGAAGAGAAACTAGACTTTCTTGGAGCATTTCTTTCCATTGCCGCCCTTGGCTCATTACTCTATGCTATCATCGAAGCCCCTACACATGGATGGAGCAGCGTGGAAACGCTCGGAACCTTTGCCCTTGCTGCTTTACTTTTAGCTGCCTTTGTTGCTGTTGAACGCAATTCTAAATACCCAATGTTGCCGATGGATTTCTTCAAAAATCCAGGCTTTTCAACAGGCTTAGTCGCCATTATGTTA
Organism: Candidatus Poseidonia sp.; assembly: GCA_034402455.1. Lineage (GTDB taxonomy): Archaea > Thermoplasmatota > Poseidoniia > Poseidoniales > Poseidoniaceae > Poseidonia. Next base: position 2,898 of record DASCRS010000008.1, read on the forward strand.
GCCTTTTTCGTAATGTTTTCATTCATGTTCACGCAGATGTTCCATTTTCAATTAATTCGCGGCGAAAGCCCGCTTGGCGCTGCAATTCGTTTCTTCCCGCTTCCTTTTGGACTAATGCCAGCGGCGGCCAATAGTGATAAATTGGTTCGTAAATTTGGCCGAAATAGAGTGGTTGGAACTGGATTATTATTGGTAACCTTGGGGATGCTTATTTTCACCACCGTTGAAATTGAAACACCATATTGGCGCATTGCCTTGACCTTCTTCCTACTGGGTTTGGGTATGGGCCTAACCATGGCTCCATCAACAGAACTCGTTATGGATGCAATCCCTCAAGACAAGGCAGGAGTTGGAAGTGCAACCAACGACGCCAGTCGAGAAATTGGCGGGGCATTGGGCATTGCCATTGGAGGCAGTGTTCTCAACGAATTCTATCAGCGTGAATTTGTATTGCCACCAGGCCTTGAAGGTACACCTGATGCTTCAATGTTTGATGCTTCATTCGCTGCTGCAATTCAAACTGGTCAGACTACGGGCAATGAAGCACTACTTTCCGCAGCCCGGGAAGCATTCATGGTGGGAATGGTCAACTCCGCAAAAGTATCTGCCATCATCGCCGCATTGGCGTCAATTTACATATTCACAAAGATGCCTGGAAAAGGAATACATTTTGCTTCCGAAGATGTTCTAAGCCAAGAAGAGTAGTCTTAGCCAAGAAAATGTCAGTCTTCTCTTTATAGACTGCTGCTATTTTTGATCACCGTGGATACCGTTGCTTTTGTAGAACTTCTTACGATTCTGGCAATAGGTGTAATTACGCCTGGGCCGAACGGATTAACTTGTTTTGCGCACAGCGGAATGTACGGTCCAAAAAGTAACATTAAACTGATTTTGGGCATGATTATTGGATTTGTTATAATTGAACTGGGAGTAGGATTGACTGTTGATGCCATCAAAGATAACACCACTGCAATGGTCGTATTGCATTATGTCGGAATGTTGTTTCTTGGATTAATGGTTTTTGCAATGTTCCGCATTGACCCAACAAACTTTAGCAACGAAAATATTGATAGCGTTCTAGGAATAAAAACTGGAGTTTCTATGCAGTTTGCAAATGGAAAAGAATGGGCATTCGTAGTGTTGATCATGAGTGAATTCATTGAACCATTTGGAGGGGGGATTGCAGGGATTTTAACCATCATCAGCATGACACTTGCCGTTTGCATTGCCGCTATGGTCTGCTGGACATTAATTGGGTCACGCCTCCATGGTGTCTTTTCAGATGATAAGAAAGGCCCGATAATCTTCAAAGTCTGCGGAAGCCTGCTGTTCTTGCTCTGGGTTGTACTACTCATGCGCGGCCCAGTAACAGCAGCATGATGCCTAACGACCTAGGAAGGCTCAAGTTACCAGTAACAAGCAACTCCTGCCTGTTCACTTCTTGTCCTTTTGCAATTCTCTGGCCTGCTTAGCCCACTGGTCACGCTTGACACGTCCTGGGAAGAACTCGATTGC
>DASCRS010000009.1:0-11396 GCA_034402455.1 Candidatus Poseidonia sp.
GGACGAAGAATGATAACCGGTCGCCTCAAGAACAAATCATGGCAAACGACTGGGTGATGAAAAAACGTAGACCTGTTCGAAGAAAGCATATCGCTCCATTACTCAAAGACCTTGAGCGGGATTTGGGAGTGGACCTCAATATTGATGGAGGATTTATAGAAATGGCTGAATATGGCCCTTGGAGCATGGTTTTCGTTGACAAAACCCCAATTGTAATTGAGTTGACTAATGAAGAAGACGAACGATGTGTATTTCTTACGCTTCGAGGATTTTTGGACCACCAAGATGCAGACAAATGGGTCGAGGTGGACCACGGTGCTATTCCATTTCTCATGAACGGTGCAGATTGCATGGTAGCGGGCATTCACGGGTCTGAACAAAGCGTTACCGAGGGTGATTTAGTATGGATAAGAGACATGAAACACAAGCGACCTCTTGCTCTTGGTTGGGCTTGCATGTCAAACGAAGCTTTAGTCAATGAAACAAAAGGAAAGGGCATAAAAACAGTTCATTGGGTCGGCGATGAACTTTGGGAAATGGAATAACATCCCATGGGCCCCCATGAGGAACTTAAAAAAAGAAGCGCAGCACCATTCAATACATGGGTAAGGCGTTTGTCGTAACAATGTGTTTGTTTCTTCTTCTTTCCTGCATCCCGCAAGCAACCGCTGCTGAAGGAGAGGCGGGGCAAGATGCAAACCCGACTGGTGAAGTTCCCTTTGTCGTTGATGAGCGAACGACCCCCTCTCAAGATGGAACTGTATGGAAATTGACTATTAGCACAGATGGGGACGCCTCGCAAAACGGAACAACCCTTTCCATTATTACACAGATTTGCCTCAATAGCGGAGTATGTGACCCTCCTGTATATCATGACGTCACTGCGGAGGGAGGCACATACGCTTTATCGCTTACTCCACCAAGCGACCACACATATGTTAACTGGCGCGTTGAAGCAACTTATGCTGATGATTCAACTGAAGATTTCCCTGATGGTGATTGGTACAAAACATGGTCAACATGCTTCTATGATGATGGAGCCTACGGTGGGATTCATGCTGAAGGAGACGTGTGTAATGTTCCAGCAGCCGCAAAAAAAGGATTCCTGCCATTCCTCGGAATTATGTTAATTGCAACTACCATTGGAATTGCAATGGTGGCACATAATCGTAAAATTGACTGAAGTCAAGACTGGTGATGTTCGACCAATCGTTCCAAGAAACGACGGTGGTCTTGATTCCATGAAGTAAATCTGACACTCACTTTGTCATGTTTTGGGCTAAGGATGCCGTCATGAAATCCTGGACAATGCAGGTCGCTAACAACCAATGGTAAATGCTTGCCTTCACAGACCACTAAACACCCATCTGATTGGGCCGTTGCTGAACCAAATTCAAACAATACCTTGTTTTCAGCATGATCGCATTCAAGCCCACCTGCTCGCAAAAATCTCAAGAGTGCCTCAAGAATGGCAAAACCGTCTTCACCCTTTGGTGAATCAACTCCACCATAGGCAGAAAGAAAACTGAGTTCTGCTTCATTCTGTTCCATGAGGTGGTCCAAACCTCGGCCATCCTCGGTATCCTTTGGCACGACCATTCACCTCATACCGATTTTAGATGAGTCCAACCAATTACACGGCCATCGCTCGCATCTGCGATCAAAGAAAATTGATTGCTCCACCCTTGTGAGTCCCATTCTCGCTGGACATCTACCGTTGAAGCCCCTTTTACATCCTTAGACAATTGAGTAATATCAATGCCAAAAACTGAACCGGGAACAACCACAAGATACCCTATTTGGGTCTCGTCATGCAATGTTCCAGTAGTGGTAAACAACGCTTCGTTGCCTTGCAGTGCAGGAAATCTCTGTTGATTCATCAATCTCGCTTCAACTGCTTCAAGCGGGAGAACTTCTGGGATTGAGTCGCGTTTGTGTGTGATTGAATCATCAAATGCACCCTTAGCAATGTATTCGCAATTCAAATTTTGAGCATCTTCGCCATCAACAGAAAAGAGCACCCAACCAGCAGTATTGTCGGTAGCCACCCAAGAAAGATTCCATTCTGTTGTGGTACCGTTTGGTTGATTGATGGCTCTCCAAATGTAACCGTCGTTGTCAAGGGCTGAATTGGCTGCAGGGGCCTCCCCCCCAATCTGCGAAACACATTGTATGGCCTCATCAAGAGGGTGACTGCGTTGTGTGCTATTGTCAGGCATATGAGTTCCATCAACACCCCAATCCACCAGATCTGCGTCGTTCGGATTGAGTTCGTTTGCTTGCGGTCGGTTATCATAGGACAGTCCAAGTTCCAAGGCCTTCACTCCGCGTTGAAGATATGTACGTTCAAAGGTGTGATGAAGTTCAAGTTCTCCTTCAGGAAGGGCTGCATCAACGCCCCGTTGCTGCCATCCTGAGCAACTGGCCTGATTTGATTCACTGCTGCTTATGGCCACGTCAACACTTTGTTTAACGGCCCAAGGGCTTACACCGTCAAGCCAGAGATTCATAGTGGCGTGGCCAAGGCATAAGTCGCGAATGTCCTTATGGCTTGCAGTTACCTTCCACATCTTGGTTGAACCAATTTTTTCAGTACCAATAACGCGCCATTCCCACCCTTTATCGGAACTGGTCCCAATAGCATCCTTGGTGATGTATTCATTGCCAAAGAAAGTTGAGAGTTCAATGGGTTGAAGAATAAGGCCTAAACCGGGCGAAAATATTTCTAGACTTCCCAGTAGCCCTCCAATCCCGTAACTCATTGCTGTTCCTTGATATTCTCCCTCAAGGGACAAGGAGAAATCCAGTTCTGTAGCCAGGCTGACTTCTTCACGAAGTTCTGTCCATTGTTTAACGGTAAGCATTCCGTTTCCTTCGCCGCCCAAAGAAGTGCTACTACATGAATCCGAACCTGGAATTGAACTTCGTACATGCCGGAATATCTCAAATTTCCCAGGGCCGCTGAAATCCATTGTATTGGTACTTTCAACCGCGAGCCAATCCATACCTTGGCCTCCTTTGGCGCGAACGGCACCAAGCCGGTCGTTGGAACCTTGATTGGTCAACTCTGATGCATCACCATCAGTAATTTTAGCTTCACCACTTCCTTCAAACATCATTCTGATCTTACAAATATCATCTTCTGTTTCGATACGGTCTGTAATGATTTCAACGAATTCTTCAGACGCCATAAAACTGCCATCCATGACTGCATATCGCATCTCGTCACCGTAACGCAGTGAATCCGCGGTAAACGGCTCAAGTTGATTGTTGAGATAGTACCACCCTCCAGCCCCGAGAATCAAAACCGAGAGAAGCACAGCAGCAACCTGTGGTTTTTGAATCATCTCAAGCAGAGTCGTGGTTGATTCGGTCAGTGAGGAAGTAACGGATTGCACCGCTGGTGTTTCTTCTAAAATAAGCACTTCTTCTTCTGGTGTTTCCTCAACAACTTCCATTAATTCAGCATCTAATATTTCAGCATCAAGGATTTCATCTTCATCGATTGATAGTGAAGATTCTGAATCACTACTATTAGTGCCTTCATCTGAAGTGGAAGGCGTAAGTGTCTCCTCATCTTCAAGTGACAGCATAACAGGTTCCGACTCTTCAACAAGGCTGGTCTCTTCAACGGTTTCCGACTCTTCAACAAGGTCTGCCTCTTTCGTCGACAAATCTTCCTCTGTGGCGGTATGGAAAGTTGCAGTGTCCTCATCAAATACTTCTACGCCAAGGGTTTCCTTGTCAACTCCTGCGTCCAATAAGCGCTGCAACAATTCTGCTTTCCTACCAGTGGCTGAAAGGTCGTTCAGAACACAAAGGGCCTTGAGTTTAGCAACCGTTAGAGTAGTGGTTGCGGCCTCGTCCATAGGTTTCCCTCACTCTTCCGTGAACATCTTCCCTTTCAAGGATGATGCTTATTTGTGGCCTTGATGCATCAATAATCAAGAATTTGGGCCCATTCATTCTTCATATGGACTATATGTGCCGTCTTCATTTTGAACATAAACGGTTTGTTCGTAAGTACCATCTGGCATTTGTTTGAAGAAATATCCATCTTCTGCAGGGATAAATTCACCTTCTGAAGAAACAGAATCAGGAACTGATTCCGCTTCATCTACAGGAGCGGGCAACTCAGCTGCTGGTGGTTGCGAAGTTTCAGATTCGGGCGGGCCGCTTGGACCTGAACCTGGTGGACCACTTGGACCTGAACCTGGTGGACCGCTTGGACCTGAACCTGGTGGACCACTTGGACCTGAACCTGGAGGGCCACTTGGACCTGAACCTGGTGGACCACTTGGGCCGATTGCTGCTAAAACCTTGTCTTCAGTGGTCTCATTTTCTCCTTCGAGAATTGCTCGTAGAGCAGTTCCGTGCTTTTGAGCGCCAACAAATGCGAAGCCAGAAAGAAGCAGGCACAAAAATCCAGCAACTCCGAAGAAGAATTGATTGGGATAAATTTTTCCTGAAACACTCATGCCATCACTCGGCTGACCAACTTTTTCACCAGTCGCATCAACATATTCAACAATTACACAATAATGACCAGGATCTACTCCAAACTCAAATTCGTATATTCCATCTGGAAGAACAGATTCTGTCGTTTCTTGGTACTGGTATTCATGAGAGCCGCCATTTTTGGCAATGGTTGTAAAATCCCCCAAGTTGCTTCCACAATTTTTTTCCTCGAGTACGAAGACCCCAAGGTGAATATTTGCCTCCGATGGGGGTTTTGAAGCCGTAACCTCAATCTTCATCGGAACATCAAACATATCTTCTCCATCAAGAGGGAGTCCCCAAACCAAACCAATATCTTTCTCGGCTGAAGATGTGAATCCGTCATAATCTGCTGAAAATGGCATAGGGAATAATGCAAAAAAGAAGAGAATTGCTGCAATTCCAAGGTACATGAACACGTTCCATCGTGCTTGTTTTAGCCTTCCCTTGCGCTCATCCATGGTCATTTCTTCAAGAAGTTCATCTTGGTCCTCATCGACTGCTAAAGCACCGGATGCATCCAGTTCCTCTTCATCGGACATGAACCTGTCCATTTCATCCGAGCACTTGAAAGGCGCGTCAGTTTATGGAGTAATAATGGCGACCGATGGTGTCAAGAACGAAGCGGATGGCCGTGATGGCATGGGCCTCCGTCTCGCCGTACTCAGCCGAGGACCTCGGTTGTACAGCACTCGGAGGATTGTTGAAGAGGCCCGGAAACGGAACCTTCGGGTTGATGTTTGTGACCCCATGAAATTCTCTTTAATGGTCATGGACGGCAGTGTTGACGTTCTTCACAAAGGAAAACCGTTCTCTTACGATGCCATTATCCCCCGCATCGGACACTCCATTACACAACACGGTGTTGCTGTACTAAGGCATATTGAACAACTTGGAATGTGGACGGCGAATTCAGGGCAAGGAATTCTCCAAAGTCGAGATAAATTGCATGCTTCCCAAATTTTAGCGCGAAATAGAATACCAATTCCACGTACTGTTTATGTTCGCGATATTCTAGATGTTGAGCAAGCCATTGACGCCGTTGGAGGGCTACCAGTTGTAGTGAAAGTGACACAAGGGACTCAGGGGGAAGGGGTATTTTTGAGGCATACCGCCTACGAAGTGCGCAATCTTGTTCAAGGACTTTTATTGACAGGAAAATCAGTGCTTGTTCAGGAATACATCGCTGAGTCCCATGGAAAAGACATTCGTGCCTTGGTCGTTGGTGACCGCGTCATTGCTTGCATGAGACGCAAAGCCCGGGGTCGGGAATTCCGCAGTAATTTCCACCTCAACGGCACTGTTGAGAATGTGGAATTGCCCCCAGGATATGCTGAAGCAGCCTGCCGTGCAGCACGAGTTCTTGGATTGAATATTGCAGGCGTAGATCTGCTTGAGGGGAACCATGGGCCGCTCGTGCTTGAAGTCAATTCATCTCCTGGACTTGAAGGAATTGAGAAAGCAAGTGGGGTAAATGTTGCAGGCGCAATTATTGATTACATCATGGAAGATACTGCTTTTGGAGAAGTTGACCTTGACCAATTATTGAGAACTGTTCCAGGTTCTGGTGTACTTTCATTACAACTTAGGAATCACCCAAAGATGGTTGGAAAGCGGCTTCACGAAGTGTTTGCTTCAATCCCAGTTTTTGCTCTATCTCGGGGTGACCGTTTGGTTTGGAATCCGGATTCAGACCTGCAATTACGCTACGATGATGTTTTGGTTTGCTACGGTGAGCTAACCGAATTACGCTCATCATTGCGCCAAGCGATGTTGGGCGTTCCTCGTGAAGCGCTTATGTTCGATGATGTTGCCAAAGAAACTGAAGTCTAACCCTGAAATTTAATTCTTATTTGTCTTAAAAATGTAGGAATAACGATTATAGGCACAAAAAAGCCAGCAGTAACTATGGACTATGAGGCACTAACGCTTCTTGAGTTGAAAAAACTCTGCAAGCAGCGAGGATTGAAAATCTCTGGCAACAAAGACGATGTCGTCATTCGTCTGATGGAGTACGATGAGATCGCTTCAGGGGGGCCGCAGCAAATTACCTACCAACCAGGGGGGTTGGCTGGCCCAATTCCATCGGTGCAACAAATTGTCATGCCTACTATGAAAAACTCAATGTACCAAACCCTTGGCACCTTCATCATCATTTACGCGCTCATTCGTATCGGTTGGTCAATGCTTTGGACACTGAACAATGACCTAATGTTGGGATGGTTACTTTCCCCTGTTGGCTTTTTCATTGGCATTGGATTCTTGGTCGGTGGAGCCCTCATTCATCAGGAGTACAAGAATGGAATATTCCTCACAATGGGCGTATTGGTGGTATCTGGAATATTGAGTATTGCCTTCCATGCTGAAACCATGGATGAGATGAACCCAGTGACGCTTGTATGGGGAGATACTGCTATGTTCATGACATCGATTATGTGCTCGTTTTCTTGTCTTGCTATCGTTGGCCTCCCCCTCCTCTTAGGTGATGGAAACATGAAACCAGGTTGGCCTCCTTCACTCCAACGGATTTTTGATGCTACAGGTAGCAGTGGGGACAAAAAGCGACAAGTTAGCTGCCAGAAATGCAGTGAAAAACTCAACATTCCCAAAGACTACTCTGGAACGATTCAGTGCCCTGCTTGTAAGAGCAATATGAAGGTTTGATTCAACCCCAAAAGCGTCGTGTTCGGGCGTATTCAACTTCAGCCCGATGAATCGCTTCAAGCAATTCTTCTTCATTGCCTTGAGGGACTTTAAGCAATAAACGAATTGCAGTAGCCTCACCAATTCCCCTGCCCATCAGGCAGAGAATGGCCTCAATGCCTCGGTTTGCGACAATACTTGCATTTTTCATCATACGGTCCTGTTCTTTTTGGTCATCAGAAGTGACCCATTGTTCCAGCATGGATTGGAGCCCTTCTCTTGCGCAAGCAAGCATTTTTCCATTGCATTTCAAACATCTATCAGCCTTGTCTAGACTTGCATAACGAGCAATACGGAAGCGACGCGTAGCATGGCATTTCAAACAACAAAGTACTGCTCTTTCGTTGGTAAGGCGAAGTTTCAACCGTTCACGTAATGCAGCGTTATCCCAATTTGGAAGAAGCATATCATCCTGCGTGCGATTGGATAGACCTAGGGGGCCAGTGGAAGTTATGTGCAGTTCAAGTAATCCAGATTGAATACCCTTCATGATGTCGCTTGCACCACTGACATCCATGCGTTCATGGAATAATTTTGAGAGAACTTCCTCCATAACGACCGTCCCGCGATATTTTCTCAACAATGCTGGGAGATTGATGCGCCGAGGGTCAACTCCATGGCGGAGAATTCCAAACGTCTTTGCTACCTGTGCGAAACGCCAACGAACCTGCCTTGAATTAGGCACTGTGATGCTCAACAATTGTTCAATGGCCTCGGGAGGTGTCTCTGTGAGCCAAGAAACAACATCTTCAGGCCGAACTCCACTGGTTTGCAAGGCAATGCGAGTAGGTTCAACGATGAGCCTTCCCCAATGACCTGATTTCGTGGACGCCATTGCAAGGAGAAAATGTCCTAGTGCTTCGTTAATTTTGGACCCTTGACAGTTGTTGATGACCAAGGCGTCATCACGCTCTTCAATGGTGATTACTCGGTCGGTTGGAAGTTTTCCGGTCGCTTCCATGTGGGATGTAATAACTTCAGCAAGAAGGCTCATCCCTTCTGAATCCAAAGGATAGTCACGAAGTATCCCCTCTTGAGGAGAAACAAGCGACATAGGGTCATATTCGGGAGGTTTTGGTGCACCGATCAGTCCTAGGTCGCTTGCGATTAGATGTCGTAAATAGCCAACGTCACGGGCCACTCCTGCTGGCACTGGTGGTAATTCACCCAACCACTGGGGAGCCTTTGCGTGGTCGTTGACTGGAGCAACCAATAGTTCGGATTGTTCAGGGTCAGCATCGACAATCATCCATGTGCGTCCTGCGATTACAAACCGCCTTGGAGTTCCGTCTTCTTCCTCTCCAGAATCGTTCAAACTCAATACAAATGCTTCATCGACGTTTCCCAGACTCCGACGGGTAACTGCATCACGAACACGATAAGAACGCTTATCGGGAATCATAGAGAGGTGATGAGATACCCATTCTCTGGTTCTTCCCGCCGATGAAAACCAACCATCTGCAAAGCGTTTGGGAACATCTACCGTTCGTTCGGTGTAAATTCTTGGTATTTCTTCATCGGGTATTGAATACAGAGGAAGGTCGTCAGGTAATGGCTGGTCGGTTTTCGCTGCATTTACCTTGGCGATTTCGTAGATTGCTTTAGGCCAGCGATACCAAGGTAGTTCGGCTGGATTTGGAATAAAACGCAGGACCCAACGCTCAGCAAGAACCTGGAGAATCGCCTCGGTATCGGCACGGTTCCAGCCTTCAAATTGTGTAGAATTTGCGAGCATTTCCGTGGCTTCATCAATAGGTACAGCCTTGAAGCAATGGGCCATGAGCACTAATTGATTAGCAGCGATAGTTCGTGGCCGTTTTCGCCATTCAACTGGCTCTATTTCTCCAAGCATTGCCCTGCGTGCAATTACCGTTGATTCGCTGAGGTGGTCTGTATCCCAAGAAAGAAGATGCCCGCGACCCAATCCGCCAAGTCGGTGGTCGGCTCTTCCGACCCTTTGCAGCATTCTATCAACTGATTTTGGTGAATGAAGTTGAACGATTCTTTGGACGCTACCAACATCAATTCCAAGTTCAAGACTGGATGTGCACACCAATCCTGACAGGACTCCATCACGGAGTTCGTCCTCCATCTGCTGACGGGTTTCTGCTGCCAACGAACCATGATGAACTCCGATACTTAGTTCTGGAGCCATAGCTTGGAGCCGTGTTGACAATGTCTCTGCTTCACTTCTACTGTTAACGAAAACCAAACAAGGAGCGTGATTTCGCAAGATAGTGCACAACTGGCGATAACAAGCGTGTTGTCGTGGACTGAGTGTTAGGTCTATACTACCTATTTCATCTTCAGGTAAAGGCGTAGTTGATTCTACAGTTAATTCTGTTTCCCGGTGGCCCATAGCAATGATGGCCTTACCATTTTGCGGAGAAAGCCACTGAGCTACTTCTTCGGGATTACCAACCGTTGCAGAAAGCCCAAGTCGTTGAACTGGATGGCCGGTAAGTGCTTCAAGACGAGTAAGTCCAACGTTTAATTGCCATCCTCGTTCGGAGGATGCTAAATCGTGAACTTCATCGACAACAACCGCTTTTACCGTTTTGAGCATCGCTCTCAAATTTTTCCCGCTGAACATCAACTGGAATGTTTCAGGCGTTGTTACCAACAGATGCGGTGGGCGCCGTGTCTGTTTGGTTCGCTGAGATTGTGGCGTGTCTCCGTGCCGCACATCAACCTTCAATCCTACAGCCTCAGCAAGTTCTCGTAGGCGTCTATCAATGTCTCGGTTAAGTGCCCGAAGTGGAGTGATGTAGAGAATGGAAAGTGGCTCCCAACTCTCACGAAGACATCGGTCAAACAGCGGCAAAATACCTGCCATTGTTTTTCCAGACCCAGTTGGAGCGATGATAATTCGGTCCTCGCCCTTGGCTAATTCAGGCAACACCAAATCCTGAATCGGAGTTGGCTCCCATCCCTTTTTCTCTAGAGCAGATGCAAGGTCAGGATGTAAGTCGGAAAATACGCGAGACATACTCTCCCCACCCTCATTGAATAGCCCAATGCCCACCCTTCTTGAGGATTTGGCTAACAACTAGGGGTGCAGATAAGTGAGTAGATGTCAAGAATCAGTCAAAATCTGCGGCGTCTTCATCGTCGTAGTCATCCTCTTGTTCTTCATCATCGTCCCAGTCCTCTTCATCAAAGACACCCTCGCCGTAGTCAATAGATGTCTTGCTGGCAACGGTAACTACCGCAACAAGAGTTATGATGGAAACGAAAGCAAAAATCCATGCAAGTGGATTTTCACGTACAGAATCAAACCAGCCAAAGTATTCGCCATAGGCAATTGTAACTTTATGTTCAGCAGAATTGTCATCATCATTGACTTCTGGAATCATGTTGGCTTCATCCACAACAACGCGGACACGATCAACATCTTCAGCATCCCATTGAACTTTGACTGACAAGGTTTCTCCCCCCTCCATTCCATTCACTGCAAAGGCTTCAAACGGCTTTTCGTTATCACCTGCGTAAAATGTGACCATGAATTTTGTTGTTGTATTTCCACCTGCATTGTATACATCAGCGGTAATGTCAATCTTTGAACCTGGAGCGATATGATCGTCGCTCATTGCGATATTGTTAATGCGCAATTCTGGACCAACCGCACCCAAACGAATCCATTGGCGCTCAAAGTCTGTATCGTCGGCTGCGAGTTCAGGAACTGGGCTTGCTTCTGAGTTTGAAACCAATGGGAATTGGTTACCAGCAGCATCGTATCCAGTTAGATAAAAGCCGACGAAATCACCTGCTTTGGGAACAATAGTTCCCCCAGCAGTAATGTCAAGAATACCTGTCCATGTTACAGTCTGGCCATCTTGTTGCATTCCAAGAAGCGTTGAACCTGCACCAATGGTCATGGTACGTGTTGAATCACGCATGACCCAATGGACCATCTGCTTGGAACCTGTCAAATCAGCGTCTTCAGTTCCTTGGAATTCAACAGGAATTTGAGTCAAATCGTTACTTGCTGAAATATCGATAACATTCAGAGGAGTAATACGACGAGTCACACGAGGTGCGGCATCATCGACTATGACTTGCAAAGTTGTCGAAACCAAAGTTCCAGTCATATCCTCACCACGACCAGGAATATTCGTAATTGAAATCAAACATGTTCTAGATGGGGAGGATTGCAAGGTGGTTGCTGATGAGAGTGGGACTTCAACAGAGTATCC
>DASCRS010000010.1:0-10344 GCA_034402455.1 Candidatus Poseidonia sp.
ACCGTATTTGCGATGCAGGTGAAACCAGCACTTATTGGGCTTGTTCGCTTTCTCCGGTGGGCGCCGACCTTTGCCCAATGAGTCCTTCAGGCTTTGTATCGTATGTCGGAAACGATGTTGACAGGGACGGTTGCGAAGATTCGGGAGAGGATGTAGATGACGATAACGACGGCTTCTTCGACCAAGATGACGATTGTCCTCTAGATGCTGGAAACAGTTCCCTTGGTACTATTATTGGCTGTTCTGATTACGATGGTGATGGATACAGCGACACGGTAGATGAATTTCCTACCAATGGTAATCAATGGGTTGACAGTGACAATGATGGATATGGTGACAACTCTTCAAGTGTTTTTGGTGACCAATGTCCAGAGCAACCAGGCAGTTCAAATCAAGATAGAAATGGCTGCATTGATGCGGATGGAGATGGTTGGTCAAATCCAGATCAGTCTTGGTCGGTTGATGATGGAGCAGACGCATTCCCTGACCAACAATCTCAACATGCGGACGGAGATGGAGACGGTTACGGAGACCTCATTGATGGATTCCAAGGCGACGCCTGTCCGCTGATATCGGGCAACTCCACGGCGGATCGTATAGGTTGTATGGATGCTGATGGCGATGGTTGGTCGGATCTAAATGATGCCTTTGCTGATGATGCAACTCAGCATTCTGACAAGGATGGAGACGGATATGGCGATGATCTATCAGGGAATTCACCCGATAGTTGTCCTGAAATCTACGGCCTTTCTACGATGGAACTTCTCGGATGTCCTGACCCAGATGGCGATGGATGGGCCGGATATCTTGATGCCTATCCTGAAGATGAAAGATTTTGGTCAGATAGTGACGAAGACGGTTTCCCTGATCAACCAGGAACGAATCAATCCGATGATTGTCCTGAGGTGGCTGGTAGCTCAACTGAAGACCGCATTGGTTGTATCGACACGGATGGTGACGGTTGGTCAGATTCAGGAGATTCCCATCCAAAGGATGCTGCAAAATTCGCTTCAAGCGATGCAGGCGGCACGTCCAATCAAATCTTACTGGTTCTAGCAATTTTGTGTATCGTCGCAGTTTGTGTACTTGGATTTGTAGTTCAACGTCGCAATCGTGAACCGACTTCACTTCCCTTTGAATCAAATGCACAGTTAACTGAGCCAGTGATGCCGATTTCTCCAGTACAAATGCCTTCAGGGCCACCGATTCCTCCAGAGGGTTTACCTCCAGGTTGGACGATGGACCAGTGGACTTGGTACGGTGAGGATTACCTCAAGAACCGTTGAACAGGGAATCTTCCATTGTCACGAGCAAGGCTTGTTTTATTTGTTCACGCCCGACCGTGTATCCCATTGTTGACAGTGAAGTGGTTGTGTCGGTTCCAAGGCCACAACCAGCAACACCCTCTACTCGGCCCAGTGGCGTGTTGATATTGATTGTGAAGCCGTGTCTACTTACCCATCGTGAAAAGGAAAGTCCAATGCTGCAGATTTTGCGACCGTCAACCCATACACCCTGCATTCGTACGTCTCGTTGGCCCATGATGTCGCAAAGGCGAAGAGCATTGATGACCCATTCCTCTAACTTGTTGATGATCTCAGCGACCGATGCCTCATGTTCTCGAAGCCCCCATTTGAAAATGGGATAACATACAATCTGCCCTGGGCCGTGCCAAGTCAACCCCCCACCTCGGTCAACATCTAGGGTTGGATAGTCTGATGGAGGTGAAATACCATCATTTCGGGCACGAGGCCCAATAGTTACGATTTCTTCGTGCTCTAAAATAAGTAAAGTGTCTGTAATTTCATCATTGATTCTTTGGGTTTGCAAGGACCTCATCATTTTCAGGCCTTCCAAATACGGTAATATTCCGATGTCCCGTATGTCAATCACGTCAGTTTCACTCTCCTTATCCGTTCATTATTTTCCCGATGAACCAAATCCACCTTCACCGCGCACGGTTTCAGTTAATTGGTCTAGAGTTGTTTCAATGAGCGTTACTTTTGGGACAGGTGCAAACAACATTTGCGCTACGCGTTCTCCTGCACTTACGAAAAAGGATTCGCCCTCTCCAATCCATGTGGCGAGCACCATCAATTCGCCGCGGTAATCAGCATCTATGGTGCCAATACCATTGGGCATTATCATTCCCTTTTTTCCAAGAGATGAACGACAACGTAACTGCCCTTCCCATCCTTCAGGTATGGCTGAGGCCCACCCAGTACGTATGAGTACAGACGAGCCTTTGGGTACTACAGTATCCTCAAGAGCATACATGTCCCATCCTGCGGCAAGAGCAGAACCTTGAGTCGGAAGGATGGCGCGGTCGTCAAGTCGGGCAAAATGAACGGTCAGAGAAATCTGCTCCATATCCAAGGTGAGAATACATCGCTTTTTGACTGTTGGGATGATGTAAGATTTTACCAACATTGTCTTGCAGTGGAAATAGAGGTGTTTTTCCGATTTTTTAACACTATTTTGATGATTTTATATCATTCCCTACCAAACATGATAAACGATAGACTGCGCAAATGCACGAGATGTTGTCAAAGGGGTGTGAAACGCATGTGTTCTATGCCTTCGCGGGGGGTATCATTATAGGCGTTATAGGAGGGCAAAGAAACTCCAGCGCGACACAAAAAGCCGGGGGGAATATATCATGGTCATAGAACGTAGCAAAGAAGATGGTGTCGAGGTAGATTTTTCCAAGGAACACATTGAGCCTATGCTACAAGAGAATCTTGACCGTTTTGTTCTATTCCCTATTCAACATGATGACATTTGGGAAATGTACAAAATGGAACAAGCATCATTTTGGGTGGCAGAAGAGATCGATTTGGCTGAGGACCTCAAAGATTGGAAGAATCTCAATGAGGGCGAACAACACTTCCTCAAACATATTCTTGCATTCTTCGCTGCCAGTGACGGTATTGTTAACGAAAACCTAGTAATGAATTTCTCCAATGAAGTCTGCTGGCCTGAAGCCAGAGCATTCTATGGGTTCCAAATTATGATGGAAAATGTTCACGCCGAAACCTATTCCCTTCTCATTGACACCTACATCAACGATGATAAAGAAAAGAATCACTTGTTCAAAGCTTTGGAAACAGTACCTTCTGTCCAGAAAAAGGGCGAATGGGCCATGCGTTGGCTTTCTCGTAAGCGTGGTTCCTTTGCTGAGAGGTTGGTTGCCTTTGCTGCTGTTGAGGGTATCTTCTTCTCTGGCTCATTCTGTGCTATTTTCTGGCTTAAGAAGCGCGGCCTCATGCCAGGCCTAACCTATTCCAATGAATTGATATCTCGCGACGAAGGCCTTCACTGTGATTTCGCCTGCTTATTGCATAACAAATTGTTGCGTGGGGCTGGTGAAAATGTCATTCGTCGAATTATTGCTGAAGCAGTTGAAATTGAAATTGAGTTTGTGACCAAGGCCTTGCCAGTGAACCTCATTGGAATGAATGCGGACTTGATGGAGCAATACGTCAAATTCGTGGCAGATCGTCTTTTGGTACAGTTAAACTGCTCTAAGATATACGACGCCACAAACCCATTCCCATGGATGGAAATGATTTCCATGCAAGGAAAAACTAATTTCTTCGAGAAGCGAGTCGCAGAATACCAGAAAGCTGGTGTGATGGACAGCGCATCTCTTGGAAGCGTCCAACAGCGTTTCTCTGTTGACGAAGACTTTTGAACCGTACGCGAACAAAGGAACCTACCACGCACTCACACTCACCGAATCAGGAGGATAAATACATGGCCATGCAAGTAGTAAATCGGAAGGGAGAAAGGGAGGATGTGCGCTTTGATGCCATCCTTGAAAAATTGACCGCGCTCTCTGAAGGTTTAAACTCAAAATGGGTTGATCCAGGACACGTTACAAAGCTCACCATCGAAGGCCTGTACGATGGTGTGACTACTCGTGAACTTGACCAACTCGCTGCAGAAACTGCAGCATCTCTTGCTTCCCATCATCCTGAGTATAGCAGCCTTGCAGCTCGTATTTGTGTTGATGATTTGCACCGTTCTACAAAGGAATCCTTCACAGATGTAATCACCGACCTGCGCGAATATATTGACCCTGAGTCAAATAAGCACGCGCCACTAATTTCAGAAGAAGTATACTCAGTTATTATGGAGAATGCTGAAGTATTGAATAATCACATTGATTATTCACGAGATAATAATTACGATTATTTCGGCTTCAAGACCCTTGAGCGTTCATACCTTCTTCGCTTGGATGGAGAAATAGCAGAGCGACCTCAGCATATGTTGATGCGTGTTTCAGTTGGTATTCACTACAACAACATTCCCCGTGCCCTCGAGACCTACGACCTCATGAGTCAAGGATACTTTACCCACGCAACTCCTACTTTATTCAACTCAGGAACCCCCATGCCACAAATGTCATCATGTTTCTTGTTGACCATGCAAGACGATTCTTTGGATGGAATTTACGATACGCTCAAACAGTGTGCGCTCATTTCCAAGTCTGCAGGTGGAATTGGTTTGTCCATCCACCATGTTCGCTCAAAAGGCTCTTACATCAAGGGAACTAACGGGACTTCCAACGGAATTGTTCCCATGCTACGTGTTTTCAACGATACAGCACGTTATGTTGACCAAGGCGGCGGCAAGCGCAAGGGTTCCATCGCAGTATACCTCGAACCATGGCACCCAGATATTTTGGAATTCTTGGACTTGAAGAAGAATCACGGTAAGGAAGAACTTCGTGCCCGTGACCTGTTCTATGCAATGTGGACGCCAGACTTGTTCATGGAGAGAGTTGAACAAAACGGCGATTGGTCCTTTTTCTGTCCCAACGAATGCCCTGGTTTGCAAGATGTTTATGGTGATGAGTTCAAGGCCATGTTCGAAGATTACGAACGTCGTGGTCTCGCCCGTGAGACTGTTCCTGCAAGAACAGTTTGGGATAAGATTGTGGAATCTCAAATTGAAACAGGAACTCCATACATGCTCTACAAGGATGCAGCAAACAATAAGTCTAACCAAAAGAACTTGGGAACCATCCGCTCTTCCAACCTCTGCACAGAGATAATGGAATACACAGCAAAGGACGAAGTTGCAGTCTGCAACCTAGCATCCATTGCTCTTCCAAAGTTTGTCAACATGAGCAGTGGTGAATTTGACCATCAGAAACTCTACGATGTGACCTACCATGCTACAGGCAACCTCAATCGTGTTATTGATGTCAATTACTATCCTGTTGAAGAGGCAAGAAACTCCAATATGCGCCACCGTCCAATTGGATTGGGTGTGCAGGGGCTTGCTGATACATTTGCTATGCTAGAAATGCCATTTGACAGTGAGCAAGCACGTGCTCTTAACAAGGAGATTTTTGAAACGATTTACTATGCTGCTTGCACAGCATCAAAGGATGCATCAATCGCAGAAGGTCCGTATTCTACCTTCGAGGGTTCACCAGCGAGTGAAGGAATCTTACAGTTTGACCTATGGGGCATGAACGAACACAGCGGACGCTGGGATTGGAGTTCACTCAAGGAAGAAATCGTTGAGCACGGAATGCGTAATTCACTGCTTGTTGCCCCTATGCCAACAGCCTCAACCTCTCAGATCCTTGGGAATAACGAGTGCTTTGAAGCGTTCACCTCAAACCTCTACGTCCGACGTACCCTCTCTGGAGAATTCGTTGTTCTTAACCGCCATTTGGTTCGTGACCTCATCAAAGAGGACTTGTGGAGCCTTGATATGAAAAACGAAATCTTGCGCCACAAGGGCTCCATCCAAGCGATTGAGAACATCCCATTGCATATTCGTGACCTCTACAAAACCACATGGGAAATCCGTCAACGCCATGTTTTAGATATGGCTGCTGACCGAGGCGCATACATTGACCAAAGTCAGTCATTGAACATACACATGGTTGATGCCAATCCTGCAAAGGTGACATCGATGCACTTTTACGGATGGCGCCAAGGTCTCAAGACCGGTATGTACTACCTTAGAACAAAGGCCGCAGCTGATGCCATTCAGTTCACACTTGAATCAAAGACCAAGGATGATCAAACTGTGGGCGGGCTTGCTGAAAGAGCCGAGGATGTTGACAGCTTGGAAGCAATTGCTTGCAGCCTTGACAGCCCTGATGACTGTTTGATGTGCGGTTCTTGATTCAGTCTCAAATCTAAATGCTGCCTCCTCAATTCGGTGCAGGAGATTTCTTTAACAGGGGTACCTCCATAGGTTACTTGAGGCTTGACGATGGATGAAGCGACCCTAGTACTCAATGTGATTTTGTATGTACTGCTTCCACTCTGGGGGATTGCAGGCATGCTTGATTGGTGGTGTCATCGAAAAACTGAAATTGAGAAAACTTCAGGACTCAAGGAGGCATATATTCACTGCCTTATGGGTGTTCAAATTTGCATCCCCCTAGTACTATCATTACTCTTTGAAGTTAACGTACTCATAATGTTGCTCTGCTTTGCAGCCTTGATTGCACACGAAGTTGTGGCTCATTATGATGTCCACTATACAACTGGAAAACGAGAGATATCGATTTGGGAAGTGCATGCACACAACTATCTTGCAACACTTCCATTCTTTCTTCTCCTGCTCATTATAGTACGCAAGTGGGAAGTGTTCCTTGATACAGCTACGCTAAATTGGGGCGGTGGTTTTTCCATTCAGTGGCGTCAAGAGCCTCTGGGTTCATCTGGAAACTATGCGACCTCATACATGGTTCTCATGGGAATCTTTGTTGTCTTTCCTTACATGCAGGAATGGTGGCGTTGTTATTCCTACGAAAAGAAACACGGTAAAAATAAGGTGGATTCATGACCATTTACATCACCAGTACGGGAGCCTTCCTCCCTGGTCCTCCTATCGCAGTAGGGGAGGTTGAGCAGATTCTTGGGGCCGTTCACGGTAAACCATCATCGCTTCGTGTTCAAATTCAAAAAGCGAATAAGATTGAAACCCGACACTATGCCATTGATTTGAACCAAAAGACGACCCACAGCAATACAGAAATGGCTTATAATGCTGCAGAGCAATGCATTGACCGCTCATTTTTGTCACGAGATAAAATTGGGATGTTAGCCGTTGCATCGACCCAAGGAGATTTGCCAGCCCCAGGGATGGCTAGCATGGTTCAAGCAGAATTAGGACTTCCTGAAATTGAGATTCTGACCACTCATGGGATTTGCTCATCGTCCATGATGGCCCTTAAGGCAGCGTGGAACAGTTTGCGATTAGGTGAACATCAGGCAGCAGTTGTCGTTTCAAGTGAACTTTCTAGCCGCTTGCTGAAGAAGCAAAGGTATGAGGCAGCAACAGAATCAACGTTTGCCTCAAAACGAATTGATTTCAATACAGAATTTCTTCGCTGGATGCTATCAGACGGTGCTGGCGCCCTACTTTTACAGGACTGTCCAGCGCCGAAAGGATTCAGTTTTCGCATTGATTGGATACACGGTTTTTCTCATGCCCATGCGCTTCCAACATGCATGAGTGTTGGTTCGGCTGGACATCCAGATGATGACCGCACATGGCAAGATTACGACACCTATGGTGAGGCAGAAAGGGCAGGTGCACTGTTACTTCGCCAGGAGGTTCGATTGCTTGACAACATCGTTCGGATGGGTGTTGATGGATATCTACGCTTGGTCCAAGATGGAATTAGTGTTCCCAGTGAAATAGACCACTTTTTATGCCATTATTCAAGCCATCATTTCCGTGACAAAATATTGGATCTCCTAGATGCAGCGGGGGTTGGAATTCCTGAAGAACGATGGTGGACCAATCTTTACACACGTGGAAATACAGGTGCAGCCTCACTATTTATCATGATTGATGAGTTCTTAAGGACAGATGAAATAACAATTAATGTAAATGACACTATTCTTTGTTTTGTTCCAGAGAGCGGACGTTTCAATACAACATATATGCAACTGACGGCGGTGAAAGGATGAATGATGGAGATATAGCAATCGATAACAAGGTCAACAAAAGAGAGCCCGTTGGTTCATCATCTGAGCGTGAGTTAAATCCACATGCGCAAGACTGTCTTCAACAACTCTTGCGAGTGTGGCTAGGATTTGAACGAGATCTATCAACGGTGCCCCTCCTAAGAAGAATTGACCTAGGTACATACACGGTTGAAGACCATCTCTGCCTTTTGAGAAACCTCCGCCAACAAGTGATTGAGGGTTCACGATGGATAACGCGCACAGCAAGTAGTTTTGACCGTAATCACGCTGAAATTCGTTCAACCATAATCAGTCATGCAGTTGATGAGCACCGAGATTATGAACTCCTAGAGAAAGACTATGTCGCATCAGGGGGGCGTGCTGAAGACATTCTCCGAATGGAGCGGAATATTGGTTCAGAAGCGCTTCACGGTTTTTTGATGTACCGTTCATCTCGCCCCAATCCAATTGACCTGCTCGGTGCAATGTGGATTATTGAAGGACTTGGAGAGAAAATGGCTCGTTCATGGGCTGAAAGAATTCAGGAATTAACAGGACTTGGTGATGATTCAACTCAATTTATGACCTACCATGGACAAAATGATGGAGACCACATGGAACGATTTTACGATATGCTCGATGAAGTTTGTATCGACAAAGGCACAGTGCGCTCAATCGTCAAAACATCAAAGGTTGTCGCACGACTATACAGATTGCAATTGGAGGAAATAGAGCATGAGCTTGAATGAAGTACCTTTGACAAGAAAAGAACGGAAGGCTCAGCGGAAGCGTGCCAAGATGATGGCGCAGAATCATGGAAGGATGCCTGCAACGCTTTCAGATGCTCTTACGGGTGACAAGAGTCTGCCCTTGGATGATGTAGCCAAGGAATATTGGCTCAAAGACCTCAAGAATCCTCTTCGAATTATTATTTTACCAACCCTTCGGATTCTTCTCAGCATCCTCCTCCACATCACCTACTACATCAAACGCCTCATACCGATTCAGTGGAAGGCCCATCGGTTTTTGCAGTGGCAGATTTGTTTTTTCATGAAGTATTTTGTTCGCCCAGAAGCGAATATTTTGATTCTAAGGCACTTCCAGGCCGAAAGCAATCTCCTGAATTTTGTGATTGATAACTCTGGAAAAGATGATGTTGAACCAGTTTTGATTTACCCAAAGATGATTCGAGACCTTATGGTTCAGACTTTTATTCACCACGACCAAGGAGTCCTCATGACCATGCGAGACCTTGAGGAACCAGACCGTTCTCTATGGCCCATTGAAGACAAACAACTCTCATGGAAAAATTGGCGTCCTGTTGAGGTTGATTATGGGACAAAAAAGAAAAAATGGACTCAGTTTCTTGACTTTGAAACTGCTCACGAATTGTTCAAAACCTCGTTCTGCTTTTGGCTCACAGCAAAAGAATACGAAGCAGCGATTAATTCCTTCCAGTTTGATCACTCAGTTGGTTTACTAATAGACGATATTGTTGGCGCAACTCATTTTGCAGATATTGCCTACAACCGTTTCCCGATGATTCTCGTTGGCCCTACAGGTCTTTCCTACCGGTTTTTGATGCACGGTTTTTTCGTTGAACATGTACATGCACATCTCGAGAATATGCGCACAAATCTAGGCCTGGAGAATTGAAGATGCTGGTTCGTAGGTCGGACCTTCAATCTTTGACCTACATGGTACTCTATCCTTCACTTATTGCGTGGCAGTGGTTCCATGGGATTCAGTGGTTCTTGTATCTCGTAATGTTGGTTGTATCTGTTGGCCTTGCAGTGATCCAGCACAATCACACGCATTTGAGAATGTGGACTTTCAAACCTCTAAACCGAATTACTGATGCCTATCTTAGCGTTCTTCAAGGCATTCCTTCTTACGTTTTTTTCCCCTCTCACATTGGTAACCATCATCGCTATAACCATGGTCCCGAAGATGAAACCCGAACATACCGATTTGGGGGACATCATAATCATCTCATTGGCTACCTTTTGCACCCATTCCAAGCTTTGACTGTTGTTGTGCCAACTTCATTGGGTTATCTTCGAAAAAGAGCATCAAAAAGGGATTTTTGGCCAGTTCTAGAATGCCTTCTTATCCTTGCAGTAACATCTTCTCTGGTGCTGATTGACGTTCAGAAATGGTGTCTCTTCGTTCTCCTGCCGCAAGGTTTCGCCCTTCATTGGTTGCTTGGGGCCAATTACTTGCAGCATGCTGGTGCACGTCCAGGTTCTGGTTCACAGGCGAGCAATCCCGAAACATTGGATTTCTCTCGCAACTTTACAGGGGGAGTGAATCTAATTTGGTTTAACATCGGATACCACTCGGCACATCATGAATCACCACGAGCACATTGGAGTGACTTAACCAGTCTTCACGA
>DASCRS010000011.1:0-8656 GCA_034402455.1 Candidatus Poseidonia sp.
GTTGATGTTGCCATTACAGGAAACACACCTCTTCTTTTGGCAGAAAATGGTTCGTTCACGACAACACTTACTGTGACTGCTCAGAATGTAGGACAGCAGAATTTGCTAGCCAATATGGTGGTTGGATGGGATGCCAAGGCGGAGAACGGCTCCGTTGTTTCCTTTGGTACAGGAGAGGTCAGAGGCAACGAAATGGAGTTGTTTGGAATTGGAGCATACGGCGGAACACTGCACATTCAACTTGATAATTCAACACCTTATTATTACACACAAGGCATGTCAGCAACGTTTTCATTTGAAGATGCACCCGAAATCGTTCAAAACCAAACGAATACGACCAACACAACCAACGATTCGACCTTCCCTGAAACAATACTTTCCGGAACCATTGACTGTGGAACTGCAACTTATGCTTGGGAAAACGGTAGTGAAGATGAAGCGATTACCTGTACGATATCAAATCCAAATCCGTTTGACGTGATACTTGGATTTTCTTGGAAGGCCAATCCAACAACGCCTCCTCCATTGACCTTTGAGGAATCGTCCTTGACAGACGCAGAGGGGTCGTGGACCATCCCGGCGAGTGGCTCAACCCAAATTGAATTCTCGCCAGTTCGTAATGGGCCATCTGATGGGTTATTCCCTGGTATTCAAGGTGTTGGCTATGTATTCCAATTCACGTGTTTGGACGATGGAACCGACCTGTGCGATTCCTTGACCACTCCCTCGGTAAGTATGGAAGGAGAACTGCAATGGACGCTTCTTGAGAATCTTGTGAATGAGACCGAGAATACCAACACAAACAAATCCGCTGGGGATGGCGCCTCAAGTTCAACAACTCCTGTTTTGGTCGGGATTGGAATTGTGTTATTTGTTGCAGCAGCGATCGGTGGAGCTATTTTCATGCGCTCTCGTATTGATGATGACTTCGATGATGATGACGAAGAAGATTACTACGCAGAGGCAATGGACGCACCAGATGACCACCCAGGCAAGAAAAGCTTCAACCTTGACACGTCCAAATCACTTGATTCGCTCAAGGCGGAGGGTAAAGAATTGCATGAAGATGCACCCGAAGGCCTTGAATCTCCGACGCTTGGAAGTAGTGCTGACGCATTCGAATTCGGAGCAACTACTGAAGATGCTGTACCCGAAGTAGGTGCAGAAGAAACTGAAGAGGACTATGAAGATGAAGAGGACGATGGCATTTCTGTAGATGAAAACGGAACAGAATGGTGGGAAGATGAAGAAGGCGCTTGGTGGTACCGTGAAGAGGGCTGGGAAGACTGGGCTGTTTGGGAAGAATAATTCAGCCGTGAGCCTTTTCATAGACCGACTGTTGGGCCTAAATCGGAGCGAATGAACATGGATGCCAATCTTCAATCCTATGCGCTGGTCTTGCATCAAGATGCAGACCCTCGAACTGGAGGCACTGCTATCTGTGGTTTTACAACAGCAGGGATGGTTGGGGTAATAGCAACCTCTCATATCATCAAGGAATTGAAACTTAAGCAACTGGGCACAGTGATGCACGCTGATTTCCCAGCAGTCGCTCTTATCCACAATGAAGTTCCAAAACATCCAGTACGCGTTTACCAAGGGAATGGAGTGGGTATTTTCACTTCTGAAATCCAGTTTGGCAATGAAACTGATATTCCCTTTGCTTCCACCGTTCTTGAGTGGTTTACAAAAGGTGGCTTTGAACGACTGATTATTGTTGACGGATTAGTTAGGCCAGAAAAGGAATTGACTCAAGGAGCGTTGTTTGGAGTAGGCTCAACTCAAGCCTCCCGTGAGCGATTGAAGGGCCTAGACATTGAGCCAATACAGCAAGGTATTGTGGCTGGAATTACGGGCTTCTTGCTCGGAGAAGGTGACCGCTTGGGAATTGACATCACGGCCCTTCTTTCTGAGGCAAATCCAATGTATCCAGATGCTCGGGCTGCGGCGATTGCAGTTGAGGCTATCAGTGATTTGACAGGATTAGAAATTCCATTGACCGACTTGCTGGAAAATGCCCGTGCCATTGAAGACAATGTCCGAAACATCATCGAAAACGCTTCTCAAATGTTGCCGGCACCAGAGGATAACAATGTGACGGATATTGACCCATCATTTGGTTGATACAAGTTCGCCACATTGGCCAATAAATTAGGCCTTTTCAACCAATAGGCGCACACACTCAAGCACCACTTCCAGTGCTGCATCGGTGACAAAGAATGGGTCAATATCTGGAATTCGTGCTGCATCGTGACCCACTTCATTAAGGGCAACAAACAACTTTTCCATTCTTGGAGCGTGAGAAACCCCAGCCATATTTGGCAGATCATCCATATGCAACAATAGATGTTCACGACTCATCAAATTCGCCGCCCCCGCGATGTAGCGTACACTCCGACGCAACTCACGTTGAGCATACTCTTGGTCATCCTCCGTCCATTCAAGGCCAGCCGCTACCGCTTCTTTGATTTCTTTTGGGGTTGGAGAGCACAAAGAGATCGCTTCCTCTTCAGTCAATCGTCCTGCGATTTCACGGCTCCAAAGAGGACCGATCCACATTGGGCCACTGCCACGATTCACTTCCTCTGGTGTTGGATGCTGTACAAACCGATACCCACCTTTGACTTCTCGGATACGCCACCCCATCATATCCATGACCTTTGATGCACGCTCCTTGCTTCGGCACACCTTCACACTCAAGCGAATATGATGGCCATCAAATAGAGCTAAAATTGGTTCAATAAAACGGTCGTGTCGGGCCGCTGTTGTTGCAACCAGCCCGAGTAAAACGCGCACCGCGTCATCATGAGCATAAGTGTCAACAATTCCCTTTGCTCCGTATCGTCGTTGTTGTGAGGAGGAACTTGAACCAGTGAGCGCAGCGGTATCGGTCGCCGTCACCTCAAGAAAACCAATTCTTGCAAGCCCTTGTATGGCGGCGTCTAGGAAATGTACGGGGGAGCCGAAAGGGTCGAGGTCAATCCACTGATAAGCGGCTTCCATCAAAGCGATACGGGCATCGTTTTGCATTACGAAGATACCATTTTTCATTTCACCCTCTGGTATTCGCTCATATCGGTCATCTTCAAGAGCATGGCCGACGGTTACCTTTGGTGGAAAGGCCTCATGAGAGTCGGTTAACCAATTCAATGCAAAAGCATCTAAATCGTTAGCAGCAATGCGCAGACGCGGTTGTAGTTTCGCAGGGATTTCATTTCTCCATCGTCGAACACGAACACCGGTCGCACAAAGTGCATCAAGCGCGCGGAGGTCGTGACCGGGTTTGACCAACCAATCGTGTTCTAAAGCATCTGCTAGGAGCATCACTGAGCGTGTTCTGGCTGGCGCCATTGCAGGATTAAGAAATCCAGGGCCTGTGCGTTTTGCAGGTCCTCTAGGCATGTGGGTTGGGCGCTCTTGGTCTTCTCGTAGATGAACGAGCGTCTTCCCTTCAAGCCAAAGATGACCAGGGGAATTTGCCCCTTCTGATTCTCCGGCCATAAATCGGGGAAGAACCTCTCCCTCAAGACCGCACCGACGCGAGAAGCATCAGTAATGAGAGAATTCCACGCCCTCAATAGCGTGGGTGACGATGTGACCGTTATTGGTCACGGAGCCAACGATTGCAGTTCCAGGGAGTCGTTGAGAAATCCAATCAGTGATGCTTTGAGCGTGGTTTTTGTCAACCGCAATGACCATTCCCATTCCCATGTTAAAAGTCCTATACATTTCACGGGTTTCCACGCCTCCAGATTCTTGCAGCCACTTGAATTCAGGGAGTACGGGAAGCGGGGAATCAATGGACCACCCGAGGGAGTCGTGGAGGCGAAGAAGGTTCGATAACCCACCTCCAGTAATGTGGCATATTGCGCGAATGTCTGAAATTGAAAAGCTGGAACCGTTACGGGCTTCGTTGAGCAAATCAACGACAGGGTCGCAGTAAATTCGTGTTGGGTTGAGAACGACTTCCCCCATAGTTGGCGCACCATCGGTCCAACGCAGCAATGTTCTGTGAGGATGCTCACAATCAAATGGTGCAGCAGAGCGATAATCTATGCCAACATGGTCAACGATTCTACGAACTAACGAGTAACCGTTTGAATGAATACCAGATGCGGGCAGCCCAATTAACACATCGCCAGCCTGCAAATGTTCTCCAGTGATGGCCTCTCCTTTGGGTAGCCAACCAAGGGCTGTACCTGACAAATCTAATTCTGTAACAATCCCTGGCAAAGAAGCAGTTTCTCCACCCGCTAAAGTGACTCGTGCCAGGCGGCATGCTTCTGCAAGTGAAGCGCCAAGTGCGGCGTGAATTACAGGGTCTGGTTTTGGCACGGCAACATAGTCAACAAAGGCAATTGGTTCTGCTCCAACGCATAACAAGTCATTGACATTCATTGCCATGCAATCAATTCCAACACCGCCCCATTGCTCAAGCATTGTAGCGATTTGCAACTTGCTTCCAACCCCATCGGTAGCCATAGCCAAGAATTTGTCTCCAAATTCAATGAGTCCACCAAATCCACCGGGTAAATCCACAGGTGCCCCAGGAGTTCCTGGTTTGCGAACACTCTTGCTTAGCGCCCCGATAAGAGAAGCAACCGCTGAACCTTCAAGGTCAATATCAACCCCGGCACTCGCATAGTCCATGGGCTCGTCCATGCATGAACCACAGGCCGACGCCTCAAGAATAAACCGCTTGGTTTTCTTGATGGATTATTGTAGAGCCTTTGAAAGGAGAGGGAATGAAACATCTAAACGATGATCAATTCCACTATGTGTTCCAATAAATTCTTCGTAGGTATGTGGGATTGACAAGTCCTCAAAACGGCTTACAAGCCGTCGAGTTCCGTAGTGTATGTGATACTGGTCTTGATCGCCACAATCAACGAAACACAGCGACATGCCTGCCAGTGCTTTGTGGTGGATTTCAACCATCATGAGAGGGTCGTAATTCATCCACCTGCTCCAAGCCTCGCCATCAATAACACAGGTGTCGAGGTCAACAGGCAATTTCACTCCCATTTTTAGTGTTGCATCAACAGAGCGGGGGTCATAAGATGCGGCAAGTGCACACATCATCATGGTATGGAAATCAGAAGAGCGCATCGCTGGAGCCTTTGCAAGACGCGCAAGATACGCTTCCGCAGAACCATCGGGAGCAATGTGGGTCACGGTTTCACCCCACGAACCACCATACATCAATTCAAAACCAACATCTCCTGAATGCGAGGCAATGGCCGACCAAGCCCCTGGCTGAAGCATTCCATTGACCATCGCACCATATCCTCCAGAGGATTTTCCAACCAATCCAAAACGATTGTTAGTGGCGTACCTATGAACAATTTCTGGACGTAACGCTTCAGCAAGCCACGTTGACCATTTACCAAGGATGGGCGAATCAACAAATTGATTCCCCCCAAGTGAAGTAAAGGTGTCAGGCATTACCAGAATAACAGGTTGCATCTTACCTTGAGATACCAAGCGTTCATGTCGTTGAGGAAGGGTCTCTCCAAAAGCCTTCCAACCGGCTCTCTGCGGGCCACTTGAAGTAAATGGAGCAAGGTAAATGATAACAGGGAGTGCCCCTCCACTTTCTAGAATTTCAATACCTTCAGGAGCAAGATGAACAAGGACTTCACGTTCGGTTGGGTCTCCTAGACGGTTCTCAAGCAATTCAGATTCAAACGACCACCGTTCAATGCGACCTCGGACTGGAGTGAATTGGTGCTTGGGCATGGTACGGGTAACATGTCGTGATTCTTCTGTTCTGCGGTGCTGGAGTCTTTCCAATGGACACTGCTTGAGGGAGAGAAAAGGGGCTAGCAGTGCCGCCTTTTTCCAGTGGAAGCGTAGGGGTAGTGAGGCCTTGGGGAATTCATTATAGAGTGTAGGCAACCGAGTAAAGTATCTACGGGCGGGAAAGAGATGGTCTCAATTCAAGAATTTGATTTGCCTGCACGTTGGACTTCCTTAATTCAAGACAATTTTTCAGAAGCGGTGCATAATCTTGCTCATATGTGGCCCGACGAGCAATCACTCACTGTTTCTTACCGCATCATTGAGGGATACGACCACGAATTCGCTCAAGATTTACTCGCTAATCCCGAACATCATTTCTTGGCAGCCAACCATGCGTTACGACAATTTTTACTCGATGCAGGCCATGGTAATATTCTCCCCTTCGTGCGAATTGAACACCTACCAAGCGACCAAATCCGAACCGTCTCTCAACTGCGAGCCGACGACATCGGGCAAATGGTTGCTCTCGATGCTGTCACGACCAAGATTTCAGGCGTTCGCCCTCGCCTGTATACGGCAGTGTTTGAGTGCGTTGCCTGTGGCCACACGATGCAAATCAATCAACCAAACGAACAAGAACTCATTGAACCCTTGGAATGCTCCCAAATCGATGGAGGCTGCGGCCGACCCAAGCGACAGACACGCTTCCAATTACAACAACAAGCATCTCATCTAATCAATTCTCAATTCATCGAGTTACAAGAACTTCCAGAGCAAATGAAAGGCGGGATCCAGCCCGAACGCATTATCTGTATTGGTGAGCAGGATTTGGCTGGTAAATTGAATCCTGGAGATAGAGTCAAGGCCAATGGTGTTCTTTTCATTCGCTCTCAGCGTAAAGGAGGAAAAGACACTCCAGTTTTCGATATCTTTCTACGAATTCATTCACTCGAACGGCAGAACATCCCCTTAGAAGAAATCATAATCACGGAGGAGGAAGAGCTTGAGATTCGTAGTATTGCTCGTAAAACAGATGTTTACAAGTTGTTAACTCAGAGTATTGCCCCATCTATTTTCGGTATGGATCACATCAAACGTTCTCTCATGTTACAACTATTCGGTGGTGTAGCACAACTAAATCCCGATGGAACTCGTAACCGCGGCGACATCCACATCCTGCTCATGGGAGACCCCGGTGTTGCCAAATCACAACTTCTGAATTACATGGCGTCAATTTCACCACGCGGCCGCTTTACTTCGGGACAATCTGCTTCAGCCGCAGGTTTGACAGCAGCTGCAGTCCAAGACGCAACAGCGGACGGGCGTTGGACTTTGGAAGCAGGAGCGCTTGTTCTTGCTGACCTCGGGCTTGCAGCAATTGACGAATTCGACAAAATGAATAGTACAGATCGTTCCAGTATGCACGAAGCGATGGAACAACAGCGCATTTCAATATCAAAAGCAGGAATCAATGCGAGTTTGAGAACGCGCTGCGCAGTTCTCGCAGCAGCAAACCCCAAAGCAGGTCGCTTTGAACCCATTAGCGATCTTCCCTTTACGGCACAAATTGACCTTGCTCCACCGTTGGTTTCCCGTTTTGATATCATTTGGCTCATTACCGATACGCCCGATGGAGATAACGACCAAAAGATTGCTCAACATATTATTGCAAACCGCATGAAAGGAAGTAGCGAATTATTGGTCAATGAAGGCTCATTGCCGGATCCCTCAAGGCCGACAGCATCGGCTCAAAAAGCGACTAAAAAGAAGGGCGAAGATAATGATATTCTTTCACGGGAAATTTTGCGAAAGTATGTGGCTTATTCAAAGCGTAACATCCACCCGAAATTGACAGAAGAAGCAAAGGAAGCCATTGTAGCGTACTATGTTGAAACCCGAAAATCAGGTGGTGAATCATCAGATAGCGTGGCAATTACAGCGCGTTCCCTTGAAGCACTCTCACGTCTTGCTGAGGCGAGCGCCAGGATTAGACTTTCACAAGATGCAACTATTGATGATGCAAAACTAGCCATTCAATTGACAAAATTATGGCGTCATGATTTGATGGGGGAGCACTATGATGAGACAACCCTACAATCGGGGAAGAAGCCTACGGTTCGTAATCAAGAGAAAATCATTCTTGACCTTGTTTCCACCCTTCAAAACGAGTCTGGAAGTTCCGCTAATCTACTTGACGTTTTGACCGAGGCAGAACGCAATGATATCAACCGCGAAAAGGCAGAAGATATCATCGACAAACTCTGTAGAGAAGGCCGAATGATGCGCCCTTCTGGATACGAGACCTTGCAAGTTGTTTGATACTGAATGAGGGTGGGGCTCATGAAGGGTGAGCCCTTCGCAGGTTCATGGCCGGTGAACCCGAAGGCGATGTTGCCCGCTCCGACCTATTGGACCCTATCCAAATAGGATTCATGTGTGGTTTGGAGGTTCATCAGCAATTGGCCACGGGCAAACTTCACTCCCGTCAAACAGGGGAATTGTACGATGTTACTGCTGAAACGGTACCAGATAATTGGCCACGCTTTGCCCGTAAACTACGTGCATCACGCGGAGAAGGTGGAGCCATTGACATCGCCGCCCGTTTTGAAGCAAAACGCAACCGCTCCTTCATCTACGCCCAATCTCCGAATTCAGGACTGATTGAACTTGATGAGCAGCCACCAGTAGAACTCGATGAAGATGCTGTTGATATTTCACTCACGGTTGCAGCATTGTTGAATTCAGATCCAGTTTCCTTAATCCAAACGATGCGAAAGACGGTCGTTGATGGCTCAAATACAAGCGGCTTTCAACGAACATCACTTATTGCAACAGGCGGAGTATTGCAAACTCCTGAAGGTCCAGTGGGAGTGGAAGTTTTGTGTTTAGAAGAAGACAGTGCCCGTAAATTGGA
>DASCRS010000012.1:0-8742 GCA_034402455.1 Candidatus Poseidonia sp.
CCGTGAAGGCGAGCATGCATTTCGTTGGCAACACGTTGTTCAGAGTTGATTGCAGTCTTGACGATGTAAAGAAAAGCCCCAACACTACCGTACATTTCACGGAACAGGCCTTCGGCGTTTTCCATGTCAATGTCAGAGAAGATGCACTTAAATTCCTTGATTTTTCCTGGGTCAATCCACTCTGCGTTAGTGTAGATTCCAGCAGGCTCTACTTCATCGGTATCTGCAACGACGAGAATCGGAATTACATCGACGAGAGAACCGCCCATGTCAATTCCACGCTCAGGTCCTGAGCCGTGATAATGAAGCGATTCAAGCGCAATTCCTGTAGAGGAGGAAACGCGCTCAAGGACTTCTTCTGGAGTCGCTCCAACGCCCCAAACACCGTCCCAAAGGCCGGAGAAGTATTCGGATTGCTCCGACCTCTTGAGCAAGAGTAATTTTTCTTCATGACGAACAAATACAACGAAAGCTTCTGACATAATTTTCACTCCAATCAGTTTCCGATGCCAAAGACATCGTGAATCAACCACGGTAGGAAGTTATCCATTACCACGAGGATACCAAAGCCAATCGCACCCAAAACAAAGAGTCCGATTCCGCAGATGATTGAGGTTTGTCGGAATTCTTGTTTCGAGGGTTTGCGGGCCATGCGGATAATACGGGCCCAGGAGCCGCGAGTAATCTTACGGAATTGGGCTTCAATCCGGTCTTGTTGCTCTTGTACCTTCATCTCGAAGGACTTGGACGCGGTTGATTCATCTGACATGGTCTAACCTCAGCCTTCCGACCCACTAACCCCCTCATTATAACGACTCCGCAGTCAAAACGCCCTCAGATGACTATGAAAAAGGTGACAAAAGCAGGATGTCAAGTTTCTCTCAAAGGATTCAATCATCCGATTTGATGGGAGGGTTGATGTGGGGTAAGCGATTCCTTTTGTGATGATGGCATCCCGTAATCCCTACGATGTTCTAGGTGTAAATCGCAACGCGAGCGATGGAGAAATCAAGCGGGCCTTTCGTAAACTTGCCCGCCAACATCACCCTGACCGCAATCATGGAGACGCCAAAGCCGAAGCGAAATTCAAAGAAGTTCAAGCAGCCTACGATTCCATCGGAACGGCTGAGGCCCGACGAGAGCACGACCAACAGGAGCAGATGGCCAACATGTTTGGTGGGCGTGGACGTGGCAGCCCTGGAATGAATTTCGGAGGTGGGCCAATGGGCGGCATGGAAGACCTACTCGGACAAATGTTCGGAGGTGGCGGCATGGGTGGCATGGGCGGACGACCACGCCAACAAAGGCCACAAAAAACAGCCAAAGCCGCTACCATCAATGTTGGACTTGACCTCTCGGTTGAACAAGGCCTGCTCGGCGGTCAATTTGAATTCTCATTCAAGCGATTTAAGCAACAAGGAACGAGCATGGAAACCAAACGGGTCACTATGAAATTACGCCTCAATGCAGGTGTTGAACACGGCACAACAAAGACGCTCAAAGGACAAGGGCACGACCATCCTGAGGGCGAAAGAGGGGACGTTGTCGTCACCGTACGAATCGATGCGGGAGAAGAATGTCGTTGGGAAGATGGCGTCTTGGTTCAAGATGTTCCAGTCCCTTATTCGGTCATGATGCTTGGAGGAAAAGTGAAGGTTCGCCTCCCTTCAGGAAAAGAGGGTAGATTGACCATTGAACCATTTTCTCAGGTTGGTGACCGCCGCCGAATGAGCAAGGCAGGATACAATGGAAGCGACCTTGAGTTGGAGTTTACATTAGCCGAATACGACGCCCTAACTAAAGAACAGACTGCCGCACTCAAATCGTTGAGTGACCTTGGGTTGTAGCGTCGTTGACTTCATGACTGGTAGACGCAACCATCCACCATGGCGGGAGGACATAACCGGGGGCGAAAGGGTTCTTCGCGGCCTAATCGCCAGAACAAAAAAAAGGGCCCGAAAGCCCCTGAAGATGAGCGCCTATGGCGCCGGGTTACGCAACATTTCAAGGAAGCAGAGGAGTGGTCTCGGGCTTGGAGCAATTCTGAAGTGGTTGGATTTCTCACGATTAAAGAACGCATGGAATCTCAATTTGCCAATGACGAAAAAGCCGGAAGAGCATTCCAAAGCAAGATTGAGGAAAGTCTTGCTTTCGCTCGTAAGCGTCAAGAAAGAATCGTTTCGGTTGAAGCAAAAACCGTTCGTTTTCGTCGTCCTGCTGAAATAGATACCCTCGTTGCATCTGTACGCAAATGGAAAGATTTCATGAGTCGTCATGCAGGCAAAGGTTCGGTACCACTCATGGGTAGGACAAGTCTTGTTAGCGATGTGGCAATAAGCGACGAGGACAAGATTTTGTATGCGCTACTAGAGGATGTTTGGCAGGCATTGTTGCTCAAAGAATCCTTACCTGAGGCCTTTGCCCTAGACGATACAGGTGTACGAACATGGGAAGGATACGACCTCGTTCGTGAAGCCAAGCGTTGTGCTGAACGACGCTCTGGTCTCCGATTCCGAGATGATGAACCAGCAATGGCATTATTACTGCTCACTGGCGATCGTTGGACCGTCCGTGAACTATTGCAGTACCGACTTCTCGCACGACGAAAAGACGGCGTCAAT
Source organism: Candidatus Poseidonia sp. (assembly GCA_034402455.1). Taxonomy (GTDB): domain Archaea; phylum Thermoplasmatota; class Poseidoniia; order Poseidoniales; family Poseidoniaceae; genus Poseidonia. The sequence continues at coordinate 2,622 of DASCRS010000012.1, forward strand.
CCGTTTCCCGACACCTATGATGTAGGCCTTGTTGACCATGCAGACCATCTTCCTGAAGTTGATGGTGACGGTGAAGTTGCAAAGGGACGAACAGACCTACGCCACCTTCCCTTCGTGACTATTGACCCGCCAGATGCGAAGGATTTCGATGATGCAGTATGCCTTGTTAAATCTGAAAACAAACGAACTCTTTGGGTCGCTATTGCAGATGTTGCCCATTATGTTCGGGTCAACACCGCACTTGACCGGGCGGCCAGAGCAAGGGCAACCTCCGTCTACCTCCCTCACACGGTCTTGCCGATGTTACCGCCCCGCCTTGCCGACCATTTGTGCTCCCTTCGCGCCGATGTTGACCGGCTTTCGATGGTTGTCAGTATGGAGCTAAACGCTGAGAATGAAATTGTCAACTCGCAAGCCTATGAAGCGGTCATTCATGTCAAGTCAAACATTGCCTACGGTGATGTCTTGAAAACCGACGAGTACGATGAGATGCTCTCTTTGGCAAAACACTGGCAAAGCAAAGAGATTCGGCTTGACCTCAACAATTCAGAACTGCGACCTCGCCTCCATGGGGAGGAAACCATCGCAGTTGAAGTGAAGTGGCCTAACGATGCAACACGTATGATCGAGTCGTTCATGGTCGCTACCAATGCTGCCGTTGGTCATCTTCTTGGAGCAAAAGGGGCGCCTCTTCCTTGGCGATGTCACGCTCCACCTGACCGGCCAGAAGTAGAAGGCTTGAACGCAAAATTGAGTGCCATGGACATCCCTATTGAATTACCCATGCCAAGTTTGCGAAAGCATGGAGAGAGTGATGCGCATGAACTGTCCAATATTTTGGGGGATTGGGCTAATCTCGGCGATGGAGGAATTGACCTCTCGGGAATTGAAGATACGACCGAAGATGTCCCTGATTATCTGTCAACTGTCATTGACCCCGAAGCACGAGACAACATTCTCATCTCCTTGCGCCAAGCCCAACAGGCAGCCAGTTCACTGACTGAATCCACCCGGAGAGTCGTTGACCAAGGCTTGTTTCAACTCATGCAACGGGCCGTTTACAGTGAAGAAAACGGTGGTCATTTTGGTCTCAACTTAGACGCCTATGTTCACTTCACTTCACCGATTCGCCGGTATCCCGATTTGATGGCTCATCGGCAACTCAAAGCCATGATTCACGGACAAGAATGGGCCCATTCTCACGAGGAAACCGCCGAACTTGCCCTGCACTGTTCTGAACAAGGTCTCATCGCCAAACGGTTGGAATGGGAATTGGTCTCCAATGCATATCACGTCCACTTGATGCGAGGAGGAAACATCGGTGAATCAACCGAGCCTGCCCCGACATCCTACAATGCTCGGGTCGTCGGGCTCAAAGCGCCTTGGGTATTCCTTGATTTGGGCGATGACGGGGCCATTTCAGGTCGCATGCATCTCTCGCAATTGGGTGGAAAACAACGGCTTGTAGTCGATGATTACGGACTAGAAGTGACAACGGCTGAACCTGACCAATCAGGAAACACGCCGGTCATCTTGCAACTTGGACAGCGGTTTGCCTGCCGCTTACGAGGATTGGATGTTTGGTCGGGGTCACTTGACCTTGCGCCAATTTAAGCCTCTTCTAGAATCATATTGGTTTGATGTTCGGCCTTGGAAATTTCGTCAGATTCGCCCGCTGCTATCAACTTCTTGGTGCCAATAAACAGGATGAGTATACCCAGGGGCAAGAACACAAACACTGCATTGTCCTCAAGCCAGTCAGAAATCAAAATCAGGAACCATATGAAGGCCATCACGAAAAATACCCCGCCTGTAAATGAACTGGGTTCAGTGAGAGATGTCTTCAGATCCATAACATCAAACTTCCATCCGAACATCTGCAATCCCATCACGCCATGAATTATGAAAGCAAACAGCCAAGCCAATTCAAAATCACCGAACAAGAAATCCACAGAATGGATGTCAAAGAAATCTGTAATGCTAAAACCCAACGCTAACGGCATTCCTGTGTAAAACACCATCACCGCCATGACCCCGGGCCAAGCTTTGTTGGTCGAAGTTCCAGAGTAGGTTTTGGAGCCAAACTGTCTGGGAATGACTTCCATCAAAATCATCCAGGCCGCCAGATGAAACGAGAAATAAATCAACCATGCCATTTCTTCACCGAAGAAGGTGAACGCTTCGTCGAAGGATTCAACCAAGAACCAAGCACAAACGGCAGCGGCAAAGGCGTTGAAGGTCGCTTGAACGGCCATTGAAGGCTTTCTATTGACATCGTCCCACTCCATGAAAAGTTCTCTCAGAAGAGCACCAAGAACCAAGGTTGCGGACAAGAAAGCGGCGGTATCGTCCTGGGCACCAAGGGCGTAAAAGAATGGGAAGGCACCCAAGATCCATGTCGCAGTATAGGTGACTCGAGCGTCCATTTCACGCGCTTTTCGGGCCGAGTATATCGCAAGTGCGAGCAAGGGAAGCCAAAGACCGCTGTTAACCGGCCCAAAGTCACCATACGAATCGCGGCCACCTGGCCCCTCAACGAACATTACCCACGCAATCAGGGCACTAACGCTGAAGATGATGATTCGCGCTTCATTCAAGAAGATCTCCGCCTTACCGGAATATTGTCTTCGAAACGACACCCATGAAGCGATGGCTAGAAGGCCAAAACCTATTGACATCAACCATTCTTCTGCATCATGAATTGATTCAAAATTGTCGCTGATCAAGAGGGAAAGGAAACCCACTCCAAAGAGAATCATGGTGGCTCCAGTGGCGGCACCTGTCCCCAAGGCGATTCGCATAGCATGGTCTGCAAATATGGATTTTGATGCCTCTTCAGGCACCGGTGCCTGTGATGACTCAACACCGCTTATCTTGCCGAAAACTTGTGATTGAGGTTGTTGTTCTTCAAAGGCTTTCATGTCTTCATATGATTGTGAATCTAACCGTCCAGCGTCCCTGTGAAACTCAAGGCGGTCTACAAAATCTGAAGATTGCATGGCGTGACCTGAGAGGAATTTGGCTTAACCATTTTCCCTCAAAATAGCCTATTTGGGATGGTTTTTCCTGTATTGTAGTCAATACAATACCTTTTTAATGACTACAATAAACCCAATACATGGCCCGAATCACTGCCGAGCGTTGCGAATGCGATTGCAAAATGAAACGCCTCTACACCCGCGCTGAAGGTGGTAAGGGTTGGGACGGAGTCGGTTGGATGTGCGGTTGCGGCTGCGGCTGCGTCACCTTAGACGAAGGAACATGGCAACTCATGACCTGTTGCAGTACAGAGGCTGAAACCAATGACTGAGGTCATGCTCAGCATCACAGGGATGACCTGTGCCTCCTGTGTAGCATCGGTAGAATCAGTGGTATCCCACTTGGACGATGTGGTTTCGATTTCAGTGAACCTCCCTCTAGAAAAGGCTCAAATTGTACTCAGTCCCACGGCAGCAGATGGAGGAAAGCAGCGATGTATTGAGGTCATCAATAACGCTGGTTTCAATGCAACAGACCTCGTTCCTGCTCTGGCTCTTCGTGACCAACAGCAAGCCAACCTTAGACAGCAATCATGGAAAGTAGCCCTTGCATTCGTTCTCTGCATTCCTGTCTTTTTGCTCTCTATGGTCCTGGATGATTTCGGTCAATTCGCAGGCTTAAATGCCCGCCTTTTGCTTGCTTTTTTGGCCGCACTTCCGGTTTACCTTTGGTCTGGTTTGGAATTTCATCGCAACGCATGGGCTTCGCTTCGGCGGGGGTCTGCTAACATGGATGTTCTAGTACACCTCGGAACAACCGTAGCAATGCTTTGGTCAACTACAGTGACGTTTGCTCCTCTGGTTTCATCAAGCCCCATATTCATCCTTGAATCAAATCATGTCTTCTTTGACGGCGCAGCCTTCATCGTAGCCTTTGTATTACTGGGCAATTACTTGGAAGCAAAAGCCAAGCTCAAGGCAACTGACGCTGTTCACCATTTGATGAAGATGCAACCAAGTGAAGCGTGGGTTGTATTGGAATCTGGTGGCACTGAGGCCCAATTGGTGGAGAATATTGCAAGAAATACGCTCATCAAAATACTCGCTGGCGAAACGGTTCCATTGGATGGAACTATTGAGGAAAACACCGCTCTTGTTGATGAATCAAGCATGACTGGGGAATCCTATCCTATTCGCAAAGGAGAAGGTGATGAAGTAGTTGCAGGTACAATCGTTCTTGACGGTACGCTCTTTGTTCGCACCACAGCATTGGTGGGCGACACAATGTTGGCAAAAGTCATCCAATTGGTTGATGATGCACAATTGGGCAAAGCACCGATTCAGCGTCTGGTTGACCGTGTAGCAAGAGTATTCGTGCCCATTGTTGTAATTGCAGCAATAGGGGCTGCTGTTATTTGGTGGATGTTCGCAGAATCCTTTGCTCCAAATTCTAATATGCAACCGATTGAAATGGCGGTTATGGTTTTGGTATCAACCCTTGTGATTGCATGTCCTTGTGCTCTAGGATTAGCAACACCAACAGCACTTGTTGTTGGGACAGGAAGAGGCGCTTCCTACGGATTGCTAATCAAAGGAATTGAAGCATTGGAGCGAGCTCATGCTACTTCAGTCGTTGTTCTTGACAAAACTGGGACCATAACTGCAGGCGCACCGAGAGTTAGTCACATCGAATTGATTGATAGCGATGTTAGAGAATTACTTGGCATTGCTTCAGCATTGGAACAAGAATCAACCCATCCACTTGCAAAAGCCGTTCACACTTCTTGGTCCAATGTCACAGATAAACGGCCTGTCGTCAACGATGTCCGTACACTACCTGGCCAAGGTTTGATCGGAACCCTTGAAGGCGAACCTGTCGCTATTGGGACCTATGAGTTGATGGAAGCAATTGTCAATGACCTGCCCGAGGAGTTGGAACAACAGGTCATTGAGCGAGCCAAACGGGGCGTCACACTCATGCTTGTTTCCAAGGGACAGAGATTACTCGGTTGGATTGAGGCAAGTGACCGTATTCGCGAAACATCTGCTCCTGCTATCAAGCGGCTAAAGCAAGCGGGGATTTCGGTCATTATGTTAACAGGAGACCGAAAAGAAACTGCTCAAACCGTAGGGGAATCTGTGGGCATTAACACCATCATAGCCGGCGTAAAGCCCGATGAAAAGGCTGAGCATATTCGGGAACTACAGGAGCAAAACAACGTGGTTGCCATGGTTGGAGATGGCATTAACGATGCAGCGGCACTCACTCTTTGCGATGTTGGTTTGGCTATGGGTGCAGGAAGTCAAATTGCCCTTGAAAGTGCTGATATTGTTCTTGTACGCAACGATTTGGCCGACGCCGTAGCAGCATTGGATTTGGGGCGAGCGACCATGTCAAAAATACGCACAAATCTAGTTTGGGCCTTTGGATACAATATCATTGGAATTCCTCTTGCCATGGGGTTACTATTCCCTTGGACCGGTTGGTTACTTCCACCAGCCTTTGCTGCTGCAGCCATGTCGCTCTCTTCGGTGAGTGTGGTTAGCAATTCCTTGTTATTACGCTGGTGGCAACCCTCAAGCGTTCTGCGCTAAGCGGTGGACTCAAAGCCGACGGCTTGCTAGCCATGTCATGGAAGAAATAACCCATCTCCTCTCAATCACTGGAATGACCTGTTCATCTTGTTCTCAACGAGTGACGAATGTATTGAATAATGTCCCAGGTGTAATCAGTGCAGAAATATCTCATGAAAAGAACTCAGGAACGATTGTGGCCAGTGATACAATCACCGTTGAAGAGATTGTGGCCATCGTCCAATCAACTGGTTTTGCGGTAAAAGCCTGAGCGACGGTTTGAAATCCGTGAGGCACAGCCGTCAGTTTGCGCGGGGGTCGCCCAGCTTGGTCAACGGCGGTGGGTTTAGGTCCCATTCCTTATCGGTTCGCAGGTTCGAATCCTGCCCCCCGCACTCCATTTCCTCGGCCTGTAGTTGTTCAAATGATGATATTTTATTGGGCGTAATTGTACCAAATATCCTGCAAATGGTTTAATTGATGGAAGTGTCTCCAACATTCATGAGCCGTAATCTTAGAATTAAATCTCTAGCCTTGACTTGCTTCCTTCTAATTGCTTCATTTGCAGC
>DASCRS010000013.1:0-12174 GCA_034402455.1 Candidatus Poseidonia sp.
CCGATGATGATTCATATGCCAAGGAATCAATACACCGAGCATTCGTTCTGGCGCTTGGTAAATTTGGGTTCGTATTCCTAATTGGTATCTTTGTACCATTGTTCATGGCAACTGGCCTTGTCCGTGATGAAATGACCTCCGGGACCATGCATTACATGCTCTCAAAACCAATTGCACGTTCTGAAGTATTCCTCTATCGTATTTTGGGATTCTTGGGATTGGCCTGGCCGTATATGACCGGAATGGTCGTACTTGCAGCGTTAGTCACAGGTTTCTTCGGACCAAGTGATGGATTTTTCAGATTCAAAGACCTCGGCGTTTGGATGGCGGTACTGCTGGCATCACTTCTCGCGATTCTTGTTTACGCCATGCTATTTTGTTTACTTGGAGTTTTATGGAAACATGGAATTATACTTGCTCTTCCTTTTGCAGCTTGGGAATTGGGAATGATTTTGACAACTCTTGGCGCACCTGATGCTGCAATCCTTAGATTTTCAGTAATTGGATGGGCGATGAACATCGTTGATGCTGGCGCAGCCCTCGCTTGGAGCGACACATCTCTCCTCCTTGAACTCGGACTTTGGGCAGGGGGCAGTAACAATGCAGAACCTCTAACAGGTTCACTCGCACTGGAAATTTTTGCATCTGATTCAGGATTGGGGCTCACCCCTCTTATGACGATTGTTGTATCAATCTGCGTAATGCTCTTCCAAGCAGCAACATGTTGGTTTTTAGGTGGGGCATTGTTCAAATCCAAAGAAATCGACTGAGGTGTGGGGATGAATCCAAAGCCGCTACAACCAGATGCTTTTGAGGGTGACTTTTCCACCATGTGGGCCTTGGGACAACGCAAGCCATTGTGGCACTTGACATGGGACTGGTGGTGGTGGCTAGTCATGCTTGACGACCCTGACGGGAATCCAAGTGGAAGGCAATTAATGGTTCTCTGGTCGACTAAAGATAATGACTTGGTTGATGTCAATGGAAAAGAATGGACTCCAAAGGGTCGTCCAGGATTTGACGAACACAACGGCATGGCCATTGATGGGATGGTATGTGCTTGGTGGTTTGATGGGAAAAGAATGCATGAACCTTACATCAAGCGTATATGCCGCATGATTACCTTAGACGACTTGCACCCTGCATGGCCGGGGGAAGGACTTGGAAAGGGTGGAGGTGCCGTTGTTCCCCTGCTTCAAGATGACCTATCAATGGGACTTGCCAGCGACATGTCCAAATTTTGGCTAAAACTCAAAGGAGATGATGATGCAGTAAAGAATGGCGCTCCTAAAGACATGTCTCTAGAATTTTCCCCGTGGAATCACGCAATGTCTGTTGCCCGTCCTTCAACTGCAACCTATGCAGCAAATATGGGCTATGATATTCTTAGAGTACACGGTACAAAGGTCAAGGGTGTAGTTGGAGGGGAAGATGTTGAGGGTAGCGCATATTTTCAGAAAGTGTGCGTTCAGGCACCATCTCCCCCATGGTATTGGGGAGTTTTGCACTTTGAAGATGGCTCATACCTTGACTGGTTTTTGCCACATCTAGCGCCCACTATAACTGCACGCAACCCCAACCCTTGGAAAAGACGAGACATTCAGCACATCGGCCTTTCCCAGGGAGGTATGTTTCATGATGCTAAAAACCAAAGAACTGAACGGTTCGCAAGGGTTGAGGTCATCAAAAGGGCGTCAAAACGAATGGAAGGGATTCATGGGCAAAGTCCACATTCACCGCTTCCCGAATTTTCGGTGAAAATGTGGAATGGGAGAACCTGTATACAATTCAAAGTTGAAGCAGTTGACCGTGCACACTGGCACTTTGACCAACCCACGCGTGGCGGAATTTGGTCACACCTCACATACAATGAATATCCTCTTGAACTGAAGAAATTAGAAATCACTGATGAATTCGGCAAAAGAACACGGCAGGATTATGGTTGGGCAAGAGGTAACGCTGAACATTCTTGGGGGTTGCTTCATTGATTTTTATGCCTTATACGGGGCAAGGTATTTGTTTAAAGTGATTCTAACCCCACATTAGAGGCCTCACCATGTCCGAAGACTCACCTGCACCAGAAGAAGACGAAAAGACCGAGGCAACCACCCTCGAATCATCCAAAGATGCTCAAATTGAAGCTCAAACCAAAAAGTACCGCCTTATCTCTGGAGAAACTGTCCTAGAAAATGGAGAAGCACGGCCAAGCACCCTTGCGTTCTTGGGAATGTACTTCATAGGATTGCTTGTATTTGGCGTCCACATGCTTTTCAGCAATCCTCCCGAAGCAAGTGGAGATGCTTCCGCTGGTGTAAAACTACTTGCCACAATTCTAGATTTGTCATCTGGTGAAGATTTGCCGATCGGATTTGTTCTCGTCATGGGTGGCATTACATGGCTTAACCGCATGCTCAATTTGTCCACATCTGGACGTTGGACAACTATGGCACTTCTAGCCATCACGCTTGCACCTGTCGTGGTTCAAATCGACCAGCTCATTGCAACCATTGCAAACATCTTCTTGGCGGAAAACATGGAGCCATTCATCCCAATTGACTACAGTTACTTCATTTTCGGCCTTGTATTCAGCCTAGCATTTTGTGGTGCAACTTGGTTCTATCAGCGAAGTTTCTCTTACGCTATTACAACAAACGCTGTAATTTTCCAACATTCATTCATGCTTTCTCGGTCCCACCGACGCATTCTCTTTGACCGTATTTCAGAGGTCATGGTGGAACGAACACCTATGGGGACTCTTCTTGGATACGCTACTGTGACCATCATGACAGACTCGGGCGTTGGCCTTGTGGATGAAACCGTCGGCGTCAGTGCAGGCACGACAGGAGGTCCATCTGACTCAGGCGATTCCACTGCAGATAAGGTCAAGAAAGGATTTTTGAAATCATTTTTCGCCTTCCTCACCTATCAGCGTACTTCCCGTCGTGTGGACCCTGACCCAAAGCATTGCTTCTACAAAGTGCGCAAATGGGAAAAGGTCAAGATGATGCTCAATGAAATGCATAAGAAGCACTCTTCATCCAACTTGCTTGAAGACCTCAAAAGCGCTATCACCAAAGAAGACTCTTGAATGCTTCAAGCGAGGCTTGAAAAGCACCATCCCCCACGCAGGGTTACGAGATGGTTATGATGGTACAAGAATTACTACAAGGCCCAATTGAGATGTTTAGCAACGGTGACCTTGATGGTGCTATTGCAGAGCTTGAAAACAAAATCAAAGAACATTCTGATGTGGCCGAACTACACCACATGTGGGCAGAATTTGCTAACATGAAAAACGCTGACGCACAAGATGACGTCATCGCTGGACGAAAAATCATGAAAGCGTACAAGACCGCCATGGAACTTGATGAAGAGAGCATGGAATACATCGCAGACTTCGCTTCATTCGCCCTAGAATGCCGACGAATCCCTGTTGCTGTCAAAGAATTCCAGCGTTATGCACGTCGCCTTGAACTTGAAGACATCCCAGTTGACGAAATCCTATTCACGGCAAGCCGCAACCTTGTCGACGCCATTGAGGTGATGGACCCTTCTCGCAAAGCCCCCATGGTTCAACCATGGCTCAAGCAAGCCCTAGAGTGGGCTGTTGGTGCTCTTGGTTATTCTGTTGAAGACGCGATTGAAACCCTCGGATCCGAAGAGTGAGGTGGGTACGGTGGCCTCTACGGTTCGCCTATTCTTTCGGCTTGGATACTTGGGTGACGCATTTCATGGAAGTCAAATTCAACCTGATGTACGTACGGTTCAAGGAGAATTGATTCGGGTCTTTCGCTCGCTTAAGTGGCTTGACCCTCAAAACGAAGAGCATATACTTGTCTTGTCAAGCCGAACAGATGCTGGAGTGCATGTTCGTGTTAACGGAGGCATCGTAACGATAGAGCGTGAATTATGGAATGCTTTGACGCCAAAGAAAATGATACGGGCAATTGATGACAGATTGGACAAAAATGTCGCCTTTTTGACAGTTGAAGAAGTTGACGAGGATTGGAACCCACGCTTGGCTGAATTCCGAGTGTATCGCTACAGACTTGAAGGAATTGAATTTTGGAAAGCTCCAAATGTTGAAAAATTCAACAGTTGGCTACAGTGCTTTGTTGGCACATACGATGCTCGGAACTTTGCTCGATTGGAGGAAGGTAAGAATCCAATGCGGACGATACTGAGTGCCAAACCTTGGATTGAGAGTGAGAGACTCGTTGGTTTTGAAATCACAGGTGAAGCATTTTTGTGGAATCAAGTAAGGCGAACGGCAAATGCCTTATTCCGTTTATCCATAGGAGAATTAACACAAAACCAAATTATTGAAGCCATAGAAGAGCCACTCAAACCGGTAGATTTTGGCGTTTCCCCTCCTGAATGGTTGGTACTATGGGGCGTTTCTTGGGAGGAATTCCCCCTACCAGAATCAACACACATTACTTCACTTTCCCCTCCACCTACAGGGAGAACTGCCGAGCGTACACGTCGTTCACGTTGGCAACAGGCGGCTCAACATGAAATGAAAACCATGCTTTACAACGAATGGGCAACCATCGGCATGCTCCCTTTGAGTTACCACAACTCAAGCGAGTGAGAGGGTTACTATGTCGCCGTCTCGGAGGTCCAAGTATTCTCTCAAAAATGCTGAAGAAATGACTTCAACAACGTCAACATGTCTTGTTAAATCAGGAATTAGCAATGCGCAATCAACAGAATTTTCACCATTCGTAATCGATGCTTGAAAGGCAGATGCTCCACCAAATGAAACTCCATCGCGCAAGAAACCCCGAACACGAATGAGTTCATATTTGGAGACGTTGTATTCATTTGCTGCATCTCTCGCAGCCTTTGGCGCATCTAATGTATCGATCCCCGCTTTTTGCCGTAATGCTATGTATTGACTGAGAATTTCTTCTTCAACCTCAATGTTGAGTGTTCCTGGCCATGCTGTTTGACCGAGAATCTCGCGAAACTGCTCCTGATAGTGAGTCTGCGCCATGAAAACATGGGCTCTCCCAAGCCCACTGCTCACGGTTCCGACTAGTTCCATATCACGGCCCACTGATTTCCCCTTTTTGAGGATGTGTTATCATTCACCTCTGGGTTGATATACTCTCGGCGCACCTTACATTTGGTGAAAGAATGGATGAAAAAGAGAATGAAGCAACGAAAAACAAGAACAAGAATTCCAATGAGGATGAACATGAATTTCACATAGAAGACATGAAACTCTACATAACTGCTTACAGCACCTTTGTCAAGGAGGTAATGGAACTTGATTGGCCCGAAAATCATGCGCTCCCTAACGACCCGAAAATGATGCGTATAGTGTTTACAATGTTCTGGAAACAACGCCATCGACAACGACTGGAAGATGAACGTATGGAGCGAAAAAGAAAGCGACAGCCCGATGAAAACTACGAGGCAACTGAATTTATGAGAGGGGGGAATGAGCACTTCAAAAAATTTCTTCGCCATCACATGGAGTCACACAGCGACGAAGATGAATATGAGGATGAGCCCGTATTCATTGACCCTGGTGAAATAAAACCCGATGAAAAACACTCAACAGAAGAAGCAATTGGACGTCAAGACCGTTTTCGAGAAGAGTGGGAGTAAGATTCACTTTCTAATTCCAGTTGCGTAAGCAAGAAATTCAAGTGATGAAGTCTTGGCTTTGCTGTTTTTTGCAAAAGAAACGGTTGAGGTCTCAATACGAAGATTAACGATGGATGAACATTCAAGTTGAGTGGCTTGTTCTTGTAAACGTCGGACAACTTCCCTACGGCCATAATTTGTCACAACATCGTAGGAGTGTAACCTTCCACCAAAGATGGCTTTGATGAACATGAAAAACATCTGACCCATCGACGGTCCAACCACGATACTTGTGTGAAGGAGAACCGAATTTTGGGCGGAGAGATTGCTCATTTTGTGTGAGGTTGAATCCATGAGTTGCCCTCCAAATGTCACACTTTGTTGCTTTTCTTGAACATCAAGCGTATTCATTAGCCTACCCTGATACCAACGGCCCAATGCCCATGAAATCGTAGGAAATAGAAAGACGGAAAGAAGACTAATACCAACATAAAAAAGAATTATTAAAATGAGTTCTTCGTCCATTTAAATGCCTCACTGGGCGACAACTGCTGTACCGTAGCAGAAGAGTTCAGAAGCACCTGCTGCGACGTTTGAGGTTGCAAAGCGGATGTTCACAATTGCATTTGCTCCACGAGAACTTGCATCAGCCATCATTCTTTGTAGGGCTTCGTTTCTTGATTCATTCAAGAGTTCTGTATATGCTTTGAGTTCACCGCCAACGAGGTTCTTTAGGCCAGCAAAAATGTCCTTCCCGAGGTGCTTTGCACGTACAGTTGAGCCCGTGACTAAACCAAGAGATTTGACCACTGAATGGCCAGGGATTGTTTCTACATTTGAGAGCATCAGCGAAATTGCCTGAGGTGATTCCATGATATATTGGAAGTGATGGCGCCCTATCAAGGTTTAGATGCGAATTTATAGCAGAGGTTGCTGGCGAAGCCATTCCAAATCGGAAATGTAGAGCTGGCGAATATCGTCAAGGCCAAGAACGAGCATAGCAAGCCTTTCCAGTCCCATTCCCCAAGCCAATACTGGCGATTCAATACCGAGAGGTTCGGTGACTTCAGGACGGAAAATACCTGCGCCACCAAGTTCAAGCCACTTGCCGTGCCACTTTACCTCAATTTCAAGACTTGGTTCAGTATATGGGAAATACGCTGGACGGACTCGCACTTCTGGATATCCCATCTTAGCATAGAAGGTTTTGAGAGTTGTTACGAGCATCTGGAGGTTTGCACCTTCTTCCATAATAATGCCTTCAATCTGATGAAATTCAGGCAAATGGGTTCTGTCAATGGCTTCTTTTCGGAACACACGGTCAACTGAAAATACCCTGCAAGCATCTTTGGGGTTTTGTGCCAAGTACTGAATGGTATTCACTGTCGTATGAGTGCGCAGCAACGGTCGCTGGGCTGTATCAAAGGAAAATGAACCGCCCCAGCCAGTAGAACCAGTTTCTCCGCCATCTTCGTGGATAGACTTCCATTTGCCCATCAATTCATCAGACAATTCCATTTTTGAAGGATTTTCAAGATAAAAGGTGTCTTGCATCTCTCTAGCAGGGTGATCTTGTGGAATGAAAAGGGCGTCCATATTCCATCCGGCTGTTTGGACGTAATCGTCAACCAGTTCGGAGAATCCCATTTCCAAAAATACCGAACGAATTCGTTCAATCAGTGCTTGCATTGGGTGAGCGCGCCCCCTGCGTGGGGTAGTGGATTCAAGCGTCACATCGAATGCCCGGAATTCAGCATCCCTCCAAGCATCGGTTTGAAGCAATTCAGGAGTGATTTCTGAAATAACAACATTTTCCTTCAACTTCTCATTCTCCACCGCTTTGCCTGAAGAAGTGATTGACCACGTTCGGATTGTCTGTTCTAGAGAAGAGATGAGGCCCTTGCGCTGGCGAAAGTGCTTGAGCATACTTTCGTCAAGAGCGCCCAAATCTGCTGGTAGTGAGTTGAGAAAATCGTTTCGCTGTTTGAGTGTAGATTCAATCAATGAAGCATCTGTTGCAACGAGAAGCCCCCCGTCAATACTGACTCCAAGTTGTTTGAGCAATCCTACACCAGGGCCAGCCTCATGACGCTCGAAATTCAATTGTAATGCCTGCATTGAAGGTTCTTTTACCGAATTCATCCAATCCCACAAACGTTGCTCAAGAAGGCCTGAAGCAATCGCTTTCTTACCGTTTTCATCCAATCGAATTTCAGTAATAATCACTTCATTCATGCTTACATAGCCATGATTTTCTAGACCATGACCTGCCCCTACGGCAACGGCTTGGTCAGTCCACGAGCAGGCATCAAGAATCTCATCCAGGGACCATGATGAACGCTCGTTCTTTTGCATCTGAAGCAACATTCGTCGCTCCGGATTCAAGAGATTAGGAGCATCCATGCCTCTCCCAAAGGAACACACGACTTGAAATCACCGTTTGAAATGACTCAAAATAGTGGAGTTATTCCTCTTCTTCCCAAAGCGATTTTTTGCACTTGGGGCAGGTAAAGGATGTTGGTTTACCACCCATCACAAGTTCAACATTGCCGCATGACCCGCACAAAACTGAGGAGCGTACAGGCTCGTCCAGAGTCACATCAACACGATACATCACACGGCCCGCATCGGGTAACATCTCTTCATCTGGTGACCATTGAGCGATTGCTTCAGGCGACATGCCGATTTGTCTACTGAGTGACATACCCACAAGGAAAAAAACGATTCCAGAAAAACCAACAGTCACGGCCATTGAACCCAAACCTGCAACGGTCATGAAGGCCCCAAATACAATGCAAACAAAACCAGTGATTAGAAAATTTTCACGGGATAGTCTTGTCATGGAAACACCTCATTGCTGCACTGCTTTTAGAGCCTGAGCAACTTTAGGAATTTGGTGGAGCGGTATAGCGCACAAGCCGATACGAACTCCACCGCTTAAGGGGACAAGATAGACATGCATTTCTGCACATTTTTCTGCCACTGCGACAGGGTCTGAGCATTCGTACCAAGCAAAGAAACCATCGTGAGTAGGATTAACACGCACATCCAACTCTTCACACGCCTTAACAAATGCAATTCTTCGCTCGATTAGCAACTTTGCAAGACGGTCTCGCTCCGTACTCCAAGAAGCGCCACCTTCTTCCGAACTGTGCATTTCACTAATGACATATTGTGCAACACGAGGGGCCGCAGACCATGTTTGACGCCCAGTAACTCCCATGACTTCACGCAATTGTTCAAGCGTTTCTTCATCTGGATGGATGCAAACAAGTGCGCCCGTACGGAGGCCGTAAATTGTATGTGATTTTGACAGCGAAACCGCAAAACAAATCAAGAGATTTTCTGGCCATGGAAGGCCATTCTCAAGTGCTTCAAGTATTGTTTCACCCCAACCATGAGGCTCTTCGGCATACAAGTGATAAGCAGCGTCAATGAGTAAGGTGTGCCCTACATTTTCATGTCGTGTAGCACTTTCCATGAATAAATTGAGGAGCGCATAACGACTTTCGCCAGGGAGTGAAAGGCCAGTTGGGTTGTGGGCTGGGTCATTGACCCATGTCATGACCGTTGATTGTGTCGTGGCAAGATTCTCCAGAGAATTTCTAAATCCCTCCGCATCAAAATGTGGATGGCGTTCATTGTCTTCTAGAGGAAGCAGTGGATAGGTTTCCATCTCAAGGCCACATCCCTTCAAAAATCCGCCATAAGGGCCCCAGTGACGGTCCCTAAGTAGAATTGAGTGACCTCTCTCTGCAAAATTTGAGGCGGCTAAAAAGAGGGCTCCAGAACCACCCGGGCTAGCAGTAGCCATTCCCTTAACTCCGATAGATTCCAGTGGGCCACGGTGCTCCCCAAGAGCAAGGGTTTGAGCAAGGTCAAGAAAATTAGGAAGCCCCTTGAGAGGAGCATATGCTGCAAATTCAACTGGAGGGGCTTCTCTCAGTGCAGAATCTACGACGCCATTGATGGCCAATTCGCCATTATCCTCAAGCAAGGCACCTATGGTTCCGTTCACCGCATCTGCACCAGCAGCAGCTGCATTTTGATAGCGAGCAAACCAACTGAATATGACATCGTTGCCACTTTTTGTTTTGCCATGGGATGACAAAAATTGCATGCCGGCATCATCCACCATATCACCGCCTTGGCCCCATTGTTCTTTGACTTGACCCCACTATTTCTTGAATGTCCATCCGCTTCATTCATCAAGGGGTGGCTACACGCAGGAGTTGAAGCCAACGTAGCACAGTCTGGTAGTGCGTCTGATTTGTAATCAGACGGTCGGGGGTTCGAGTCCCTCCGTTGGCTCCATAACAGCGTATACAATTCAAAAACAGTGTTTGATATACTACACTACCATAATTGTAATCATGCCAGAGTGCAATATTGGTGCAAAAGGAAAAGCAGTCCGCCTTATTGGCGGCTTAGCATCCCTCATCACTGGCCTTGTTGTAGCAGGATTGCTGGCAACAGAAACACTGGCCTTAGGAATTGGATGGATGTCTGTTGCATGTCTAACTCTCGGCGGGGCATTTGCCATTTATGAAGCGAGAGCAGGTTGGTGCATCGTTCGCGCCATTGGTATACGCACGCCGTTGTGAAAGGCGTAAAGCGAACCCTCAAAACCCGAACCCATGTGGATTTGACCATGAGCGCACAGCGACTGGATGGGAAAGCATGTGCAGCAGCAGTGGAATCTGAACTCGCTCAGCGCATTGATTCGCTACAATTATCTGGCATCCATCCACACTTGGCTGTCATCATCATCGGTAACGACCCCGCATCCCATGTCTATGTGAACTCAAAGGTCCGGACATGCAAACGCCTTGGAATTCGCTCAACCCATCTAGAACTTCCCGAAGATACACCAGAAGATGTTCTTCGTGAGCATATTCTAGCAATGAATTCTCAAGAAGACCTGCACGGAATTTTGATTCAATCCCCTTTACCACCACACATGAACGAAGAAGCATTGACTGATCTTATCGACCCTAGTAAGGATGTAGATGGCTTTCATCCCTCAAATTTAGGCCGCATTGTTCAAGGTCGCCTAGATGGAATGATACCCTGCACACCAGCAGGCGTAATGCGCATGCTAAGTTGGGCAGAAATCGACCTCACAGGAAAGAGAGCAGTTGTTATTGGGCGGTCGTTTAATGTCGGTATGACACAAGCGCTGTTGCTGGCTGCCAAGGGAGCTGATGCAACCGTGACCATTGTGCATTCAAGAACCCAAAATCCGCAGCAGGAATGTATGGGTGCTGACATCGTCATTGCTGCAGTTGGCCGCCCTGAAATGGTCAAATCCACTTGGATTAAACCAGGTGCAGTAGTCGTTGATGTCGGCATCAATCGCGTTGATGATGAGACACGTGAGCGTGGCTGGCGCCTCGCTGGAGATGTTGCCCCCGATGTATCTGAAATCGCATCATGGCTCTCTCCAGTTCCAGGTGGTGTCGGGCCAATGACCATCGCGATGCTAATGGAGAATACTGTTCGCTCTGCAGAATTAAGAAGTCAAGACTAAGTGAGAATCAATATATCACCGTACCGTTTGCTACCAATGTGGCCCACGACCCTAGAGCACCCAAACTCGCAGCAATTTCAATCCTGCTTGCGGTTAGTTCGTGCATTATCGCATACCTCAATGCATGGAAGGGTTTTGTTGGGAACAACAAGAGTTGGGGACTAGCGGAATTTGTACTCCTCATTGTAGCGGCAGTTCTTGTAGGGCTTGCAAAGTGGGCCAATAGCGAGCATGAAATTCCTGAATTCAATCCAAAGCCCTCCAGTAAAATGAAGGTATTCGAAGATTTTGGAGATGTTCAAACTCCAGTTGCATCAAATTATCCAACCTATCAAACAACAGATGCAGCGTCCAGTGGCACAATCAACCAAACAACAGCAACCATTCTGACCTCAATACTTGGAGATGGTAACCAGGCGGATGAAAAGGAAATTCGTTCAGCCATAACCACGCTATCAAGTGGTGAGTTCGGCGCACGGGCACAACAAGAAGCCAAGGCTACCGAATTTGCGAAAGAGGACAATCATCAAAAGAGTGCAAACCCAACAAGTGAAGAAACTGGTGCTGCCTTGAAGCGAGTTATCGTTCAACCTGTACCTTTACCAGGGCGGGAAAGTGACCCGCTTGAGAATCCCAATACAATTCCTGGTTTTGAACCCGACCGAGTCTTTGTGACGCAGGGGGCAGAACATATACCGCTTCCGGACTTGCCTATGGACGAACCCGCAGAGGTGAAACAAGCAATAAAAACTTCACCTATTCAACCAACTGAAGTAATTTTTGACCTACCTGAATTGCCCGATGAAATGTCTTTAGAGGGAGAAACAAAAGCCCCCTTATTCGTACTTCCAGATTTGAGTGACTTATTCGATGACCATCCAAAGCCTTCTGCCCAAGAGATGTTTTTAACACCAGAATTACCCGACCTTGACGACCTATTTTGAGCGACGAATCATTCAAAGAGGTTCAACCGCGCCATTGAACTGATGTGGACTCAGGGATTTGATTTGCATTCTCATTCCACACACAGTGATGGAGAACATCCC
>DASCRS010000014.1:0-3213 GCA_034402455.1 Candidatus Poseidonia sp.
TATTGATCTGCCAAAGCAACCTTCCCAGGTGGGAATGATTCATCCACTGCTCCAACTGAACATACAGCCATAACTCCATCGAGATGTGCGTCGTTCATTGCCATCATATTGGCATGATGATTTATTTGATGAGGGGGGCATCCATGTCCACTCTCGTTGTGATGTCGTTGGAGGAAAATCAACTCTTTAGCAACTCCATTTTCATCTAGAGAAATACATGTCAAGGGAACAGGACCATATGGTGTATTGACCGAAATAGAATCCCTTCGTACAACACGAATTCCGACTTCACTAAATCGTTCATCAAGATTCATGCTGACTAGGCCAGTTCCTCCGATGATTCCTAAACGCATCATAACCCGCTCAAGTAGTCCAATCATGTGAACCCTGCGGAAGACTAGAGAGCCTTCATTCCCATCCGTTCATCTGATTTATTGTTTGAACTGCTGAAACAACATCTCCGTCTTCCCACCAATCAACAGCAACAAATGTAGGACGTTTCCCATGTTGCTGCCAACATTCTTTTGCTCTTTCAATCAAAAACTCTGGGTCGTTCGCTTCATCTCCACGACTTGGGTCTGATAATCCAAGGGGCCCTTTCAGCCAATTATTCATGTGAAATACGCTCTGTTCAGGGTCGCCCCTTAGTGGGTCACAGTTCATATCTTCTGGGTTTTCTTCAGCAAAATTCGTGGTCCAACTATGTGTCAAAAAATCATGGACCCATGGATGGTTTATCTCCTCACTCTGTTCCCAAAAAACGACAAGACGGGTTTTTGATTCAATCATTTCACCCAGAGTAGGCCACGACATACCGAGTTCATGAATGTACACATGGTCCATCAATCCAGAATCGATGAAAATATTTTCTAAATGTTCAGGCTGGACATAATTTTCCACCAATATGGTCACAATATCATTTGGTTTTTCCACCATAAGGCCTTCAAGATTCGACAACCAAGTAACTGCGTTAACACTTCCATAAACACAAGGACTAGCCCCTCTGTCATCATCACCGTGGCATAAGCGCACCGTTCCTTGACTCTCATCATTCAAATTTTCATAATGAGTATCTATCATGAATGCACGAACCCCAGCATTCCATTGAGCGTAAAGCCCGGTTTGATGGTTGCTGGCTGGATACACAATTCCATCTTCATGTGTAGCAAATGCGTTATGAGTTTCTGGGAAGGTCACTTGGTCGTATGTCCTTGAGCATAAATCAGACCAACCGTTACATTCAGGACCATAATTCGTCGTATCATCATCCGAAATATTCGGAGAAAAGACCCCAGTTGTGCATCCTGGTAGAATCAAGACAAACATCAACAAAACCGAAGTCACGTTGGTGTTCATGGCCTGCCTAAGATACATCAATCAAAAAACCGTTGGTAACCTCAAGTGAGGTTTGGCTTCATTCAGAAAGGCGTACAATCAAATCGGCCTTCTTTCCAGAAACAGGTTTTCCAGCAGCCTTGAGAAGTTTCTTCAACTCTGCAACAGTCATCTTATCATAAGCTGGGGCATCAGATTTTTCTTCCTCAACTTCAACGACTTCTTCCTTAGGAGTAACTGCGGCTTCGATTTCCTTGCCGTCCTCTTCAGCAGATTCGCTGATGTCGGATGCAATGTCTTCAACTGCGGCTTCGGTTTCTTCATCTTCGCCATCGTTTTCTTCTTCCATAGCAGCTGCCAGTGCTGCAGCTTTCTTGGCTTTGAATTCAGCATCATCTCGTGCTTCCTTAGCGTGTATCTCGTCCAAAGTTGGACCAGATGAGGTCACGACACCATCTTGCAAAAGTTGGCTCTTACGAATTGCGACAGAGCGTACGGGGTAAATTGGCTTCACACCTTTACGAATTTCTTCTTCAAGGGAGCCCTCAAGAATTGCTGTTTGCACCTCTGAGTAAGTGTTCTTTGCAGCGAAAGCGATTATGATTTCTCGAGTTTTCGTGCGCATGTCCTGCTTGACTGAGGTCTGAACCCGTTGTTGGGTTATGATAAGAGGCTTCAGACGAACAAGATAACCATCTGTGGTAACGACATCTACGACATCATCAACCTTACCACGGTAACGACGAATTTGACGGCGGATGTGGTCGGTTTGATGGTGGTGACCGATAAAGGTCGTAAGTGCGTCTTGTCCAACACATTCCGTAACTCGGAATCTTAGAATTACATGCATCTTGGAGAAGTCTCCTCCAAATTCTTGTTGAGTCATTTCGTAGACACGACCGATGATGTGATCATCGGATTCACCGATTGTTTCGCCAATACGCTTGAAATCCCATGGATGGCGAGGTGCTCGAATCGTGTACCATCGCTTTGTCTTCCACTTGTCACGTTGCTTACGTGCTTGTGCACGTGCTTTTGCACTGATTTTCTTTGCCATATTGTTCAACTCGGTTCGTGTCTTGCGGGGGCTACCCCACTTGCAGTCCGCCCACTAACCTCCCCTATTTGAAGGGGCCTCATCACCTCATTCTCACTAAATTGATGGAATCGGTTGAACTTAACGCCGATTCGGTAACCTCTTGACCTCCGAGGAAGCCCGCTGTATGTGGGCCTACATCATATCACCTGGAGAGCGACCGCGAGCGCCGTAACGGATGTAGACTCTGTTGCTGATTCACTCGCATGGCTTGTAGGAGATGAGTCATGGGTGGAAATCGATTTTACTCAATCACATCACGGCTCTGAAATGTACCTCATAACTGCACACTGCAAGAAGAAATCTGCTGCACTTGAATCATTTGCCAAGTTAGGGCCCAATAACCTTGAGCACCTCTCCACAGAATACGATACTAGAATGGATGAGAACAATACTTTTCATTTTAGACTGGAACTTGATTCCCTCATCGCTGGAAAACTTATCCTTTCTGATGCCTCTAAACCAGACACTGTGAAGGGCCAAATCAAAATTGAAGTTTATCCTGGACAAACTATTGAAACAGAATTTGAGACCATCGTTTCTAAGGCATTAAGCCGTACAACTTCGGTTCAGCAGGCTTCTGAAAATAACGAAGGATAGGGTCGCATGAATGCAGCGCACATGAGGGCTTTTTTTCTCGTTGCTCTATTGTGCTGCTCCTTTGCATCACTGCAAGGAGCAACTGCAAACAATACATCCAATGAGTACACGAACATGCCTCCAATCTGCAACGCTCAGCGTGATGATTGGACTGTCGGTTTGATTTCATGCTCGAACGATTC
>DASCRS010000015.1:0-5624 GCA_034402455.1 Candidatus Poseidonia sp.
ATGCTAGTCGTCTTTTCGATGGCATATCAGTCCATATCATCCCAAATTGAAACTGGTCTTGAACGACTGGATGAAGCGGATGAACCGATTCCAACCTTCACCATTGATGATGCTACGCTCTGGGATGGTGCAATCGTTGACTATACGATTACAACACCAGGTTCTGGTTATACGGATGGTACATTGAGTACCTCAACGGGCACTGGCGGATTTGCAGGAACATATACGGTAGGTGGGAGTGGAGAAATTGCTGACGTGGTAATCACCAGCCACGGAAACTATGCCTCCGCCCCGACTCTCGTTATAACCTGTTCAACCGCCTGTACTGGAAATTCCGGTACCGGAAGTGTAACACCGACCCTAGGGAATGCAGTTTATGCTAACTTCACCAATTCAGGTACAAATACCATTGATTTTGATGACATATGGTTATTTACAAACGGAGCGAATCCAGTAGAATTTGACACCATATACACCTCTGGAATCTCATCCACGAACTGGTACGCTGGGGAAACCTTGTTTCTTCAGTGGATTGATACTGGAACAATTGGGGAAGACCGGATTTCGTTAACAGTTGGAGCAACAACGATTGGACATATTTTGGCTTGAGGCGATAACATGGCAGACGGCGGGGCATCTTCATTCATCATGCTGGTCACAGCATTGCTCGTTTCGGGCAGTGTGAGCACCATACTAATCAATGAATGGAGCAAGGTAGCCAACGCTATGGAGAAAGAGGAGCGTAAGGCTTCGGGTGCACACGGTGTATCAGTTGATTTTGCAGGAGATCCTATGATGGTCAGTTTTGAAGACCCCGCATTGGGGGATGATGAATTGACAGTTTATGTGCTCAATTCGGGGATACATGAGATGAGTACCACATTTGAGTTTTTGGTCAATGGAATTGCCCCTACTACCATTAGCACCTCAATTTCTCCATCAGGTACTGATTGGCTCCCTGGTTATCTTCTTGAAATTACAGCTTCAGACAACGCCTTGGCGTATTCGGATGGAGATGATGCAAAAATTTTCTTCGTGGGTATTTCAGAACCAGTTGTAGGTTACCAACATTCTGCAACCATGAATATGGAGGTGAGATTGAATGAAGTTTGATGAAAACCCATTTTTGATTGCTCACAAGCCCGTTGAAGATGGGTTCCCGTTTGAAGTTGAAACTGATTCTCTTGCCGATTCAATGGGTTTGAAAATGCCAAATCGTTCACTATATGTCCTTCAAGGAACGGCTGGTTCTGGGAAATCTCTTATCTCACAACGTCTTGTTCATGGGATGGTTCAAAATGGAATCAAAGTGCTTGTCGTAACAACTGAACTGACCACTCGTGGTTGGATTGAGCAGATGGAAAGTGTAGGCTACGGTATTACCGAAGCTATTCGAGAAGGCCGATTGATGGTAATCAGTCGGTTTGGAACCATCGCTGAATCTCGCGGGGATGTGACTCTTCAAGATGTACTATCCAGTCCAGCGGTTCCATCAGCTGATGTTGTTGTTTTTGATTCAGCAAGTTCGCTTATGCCTCAAAACCTCGATGATAACGGGAGATTTCAACTTGTCCAACAAATTCGAAAGGTAGCTGCAGAAGGGCGCTCGTTCATGCTCTGCGTAGATCCAGAAGAAATGGATGAAAAATTATTGCACACTCTACGTGCATCTGCGGAGGTTGTTCTCAATCTTGAAAATGCCCTCATTGGGGGAGAAATCAAGCGAAACATCATCATAACACGATTCCTTCGTGCAGCAGGTCCTATTCAATCGAGTATTGGTTGGCGTGTTGAACCCGGTATGGGCTTCATCGTTGATATTACGGCAGTCAGCTGAGGGGGTGATGAGTTATGGACGACGACCAACGATTTGCCAAGGGTGACCTTAACGGGGTCATGGCGGCATATCCTCACGTCGCTGAATGGGTACGTGACTTTGAGCAAAAATACGGCTCACGCCCAACCTATTACGGACCATTGGACCGAGGTGCTATGAAAACACGGCCCCTCAATTTGATTTATGTAACAAGAGAACCGATTTTTGTCCACATTTACGAACCACCAGCTGACGATGATGGGGGCGGAACTATCATGTGGTTTGGGTTGGAACCTCAATTGACCGAAGAAGAAGAAAATATTCGCCGCGAACTGATTGAAACCCTCCTCCAAGAGGCTCCATCTGCTGGTTCGTTTACAACAGATACGGAATTTGAAAATATTCTCGGTCAAATGATTGACAGGTATACTATACTTGATACCGAGGCGAGCAATCTTGTTCGTCGTCAAGGACGTCTTTGGGAACTGATCGGGATGGATGATAAGCGCTTGACAGTGACTGAAAAACAACGGGGACGATTGACCTATGTCGTTATTCGCGACTTGATTCGTAACGGACCCCTAGAACCTCTACTCTCTGATGAAATGCTGGAAGACATACATTCGGTCGGATTGAAACATATTCACATGGACCACAAGGTCTTCGGCATGGTCACCTCTAACATTAGATTCCGAGAACGAGAATTGCTTTCTCGCTATCTTCGTGCGATGTCTGAGCGTATAGGGAGACCTGTTTCAGACAATAAACCGATTATTGACGGTGTGCTGCTTGACGGCTCGCGTATCAACATTATTTTCTCTGATGACGTTTCCATGCTCGGTCCATCGTTCACCATTCGTAAATTCGCTGAGGAGACAATTTCCATTATTCAACTCATCAAGTGGGGTACGATGTCATCTCAACAGGCAGCCTACATTTGGATCTGTCTTGAATATGGAATGTCGGTACTGGTGTCTGGTGAAACAGCATCGGGTAAAACAACTACACTGAATGCCATTCTACCGTTTATTGACCACAATGTCAAAATTTATTCTGCGGAAGATACACCTGAGGTAAAAGTCCGACACAAGATTTGGCAGCGTCTGGTCACCCGTCAAGCGAAAAATGAAGAATCTCGTGTTGAAATGTTTGACCTACTCAAAGCGGCTTTACGTAGCCGGCCACGATACATCATTATCGGTGAGATTCGTGGTATTGAAGGTGCAACAGCCTTCCAAGCAATGCAGACTGGTCACCCAGTTATCGCGACATTCCACGCATCCTCAATCGTCAAGATGATTCAACGATTTACTGGAGACCCAATCAATGTTCCAATTCGTTTCTTTGACAACCTTAACTTCGCCATTTTCCAAGAAGTCGTAGAGGCGCCGGGTGGAGGTATTGCTCGCCGTGTTACCGGAATTGACGAGGTCATTGGATACAACAAACACAGCGATGGTGTTCTAACTCGTGGAATGTTCGAATGGGACCCAGTGAAAGATAAGCACTATTTCCGTGGTATGTTCCAGTCACACCTTCTTGAGAACAAAATTGCTGCAATGGCAGGTTTCGCAAACAAACGAGACATCTACGACGAAATGCTTCGTCGTGCAGATGCCATCCAGCGTATGGCAGACCGTGATTTAACTCACTACGATGACGTGTTTGACCTTCTTGGATTGTATTACTCAAACGGCTGGGACCATTTCAGTCGGGCCATTGATACATGGGTTGGCATTAATCACAAATGAGGAGGAGATGAAACATGGAGCGCATGCCAATCTGGCACATTGCCCTGCGTCGTCTTGAGATGCCCATTGGTCGTTTTCTCGGCCTTTACGTCGCTCCAGCGGCAGCGTTCACCTTCTTTTTCTCAATTATTCTTGTTTTCTTGACCGGTGGTCTAGGGGAAGGCGCTCTTTTCTCTGGAATTACAGGTATATTGTTCATTCTCTTATTGACAGTCATGGCAAGCCTTGCAGCCATTGGGTTCCCACTTCTTGAAGTACAGCGTTCTGCAACGCTCGTCGAAGCAGAAATGCACATGTTTATCACTCGTATGGGTATTTTATCGATTGGGGAAGTTGGCGCACAATCAATTTTTGACATTCTAAAGCAAATGCGGGATTATGGTGAACTCGCCTCTGAAGTCAAGCGAATTGAAATCCTTGTTGATAAGTGGCACACATCACTACCAGAAGCGGCTCGTATTGTTGCACAACAAAGTCCGAGCCCTCTCTGGTGCGATTTCTTGAACAGAATGGCGTTTTCCATTGAAGCGGGTCAACCGATTGACCAATTCATGCGTTCGGAGCAAGAAACAATTGCAGAACAATACAATACTCTCTATGACACCCGTTTAGAATCGGTTGACACACTCAAGGAAATCTATGTGTCTTTGGTCACAGCAGGACTTTTTGGCCTAGTGATTGCAGGTATTCACCTCGTTCTCTTTGAGGTCGGTTCCGATACAGACACTCCCATAGAGGTTGCTAGCAGATTGCGCTTTTTACTCCTGGCGTCTTTGATGTTTGCCTTTATTCAGGTTGGCGCAGTATTCGCTTTTAGAGCAACGATCCCCAAAGATCTCACCTTTGCTCGTGATGAAATGGATACTCCTTTTCGTATCAATTTTAGACGTTCTTTACTCTTATCGGGTTTAATCACCATCATCTTGGTGACCATTAGCATTTTCACATTGATTTGGATCTTTGAGGCATTGACTTCACAATGGGACAAATATGGTCTTCTCTTCATTGCCATACCATTTTCTCCACTGTTGATTCCATCGATGATGATTCGGCGGGAAGAAAATCAAATTCAGCGAAGAGACGAAACCTACCCAGATTTTATTCGGGCACTTGGCGGAACAGCCCAAGCACGCTCATCCGAGCCATCTGCGACTATCAAAGCCCTTCGCGGTATTGATTTTGGTATGTTAGATAGTTCCATTGACCGTCTAGAAAAGCGACTTTCCACGCGAATTGATTCAGACAGAGCGTGGGATTATTTTACAGCAGACACGAATTCAGCGGTTATTTCTCGTTATACGCGTATTTACATTGAGGGTTCACAATCCTCGGGGCAACCAGCTGCAACAGCAGAGATGGTATCTCGTTCGGTCGGTAATCTTCTCTCGTTGCGTAACCGCAGATCTCTGTCTGCAAACACGATGTGGGGCGTCGCACTTGGACTTCTCATCTCCAGTGTCGCCGCACTGAATGTGACAACTGCAATTGTTCTTCAACTCGGCGAGGCAATTGCAGGGGTTGCAGGCGGACTCACCGATACCGATGTATCTGCTCTTTCTGAATTCGGGGCAGGTGTCGCATTGCCCGTTATGGAAGATGCTTCTTCGGTTGATGATAACATCCGAATGTTCAAGATTATAATTTCATTACTCATACTAATGCAAGTAATCGCCGTATCATCAATTGCAACTCGCCTTCGAGGCGGTACTAGATCAAGTGCAGTTGGACAAATGATTCTTTTGACCTGGGTTTCGGGGATTGCCTCTCTTCTAACAGCCATTATGCTGGAAAGTGCTTCAAGTGTCTTTGGAACATAGTAAATTGGAGTAATCTTCATACCCTTTGTTCTGAGTGGAATGGTCATGCAAGCACCAGTGCCCCCTGCAACTAACTCCGCCGCATCACCTTACCAGCCCCCAGCCAATATGGCCAAGGGATCAATGTATTCCTTCCCGAAATGGCTGATGATTGGCCTTATTGTCTTGGTAGTTTCAGGAATGTTTGGCGAGTTCCCCCTCTCCTCATCATCCCCTAACGTTGCGGATTATGACCTGACC
>DASCRS010000016.1:0-5232 GCA_034402455.1 Candidatus Poseidonia sp.
TTACTCTCATGGTGAGCCTGAAACGAAGACTGAACTTTACCACAAAATCCGTTCTATTGAGGATGAAATTGGTCGCCCAACATGTATTTTGGCTGATTTACCAGGTCCAAAACTACGTCTGGGCACCTTTCCTGGAGTGATAATGTTAGAGGCTGGCTCAACAGTGGATTTGGTTTGCGGTTTGAATGAAATGGATTCAACAGATGGAAGTTCTCTTCCAGTTCAGTACGGTGGACTTTCTGCCGAACTCAAGCCCAATGACCCAATCTTGATTGCAGATGGAATCATTCGTATGGTGGTCACTCAAACACCAGGGACTCCGAATTCAACCGTTACTTGTCGAGTTGAAGACGGCGGCCCAGTAAGCAGTCGTAAGGGAGTTAATGTTCCTGGGACCTTGGTTGAACTTCCAGCCATTGGGCCAAAAGACGAGAAAGCAATGGCTCACGCCATTGAACAAGGTGCGGACTATATCGCAGTAAGTTATGTGAGAACCGCAGAAGACTTGCTTCCAGCAAAGGCAGCAGTAAAGGCAGCATCAATGCATGTTCCAATCGTCGCCAAAATAGAGCATCCAGCGGCGTTAAAGAATCTTGATTCCATTTTGGATGTTGCAGACGCTGTGATGGTTGCCCGAGGCGATTTAGGTGTTGAAATTCCGCTTGAAGATGTGCCAATGGCGCAACAAAAAATCATTGACAAAGCATTGGAGCGAGGTATGCCAGTCATCGTTGCAACACAGATGTTGGAATCCATGACCTTTCAGCCACGCCCAACACGCGCAGAGGTCAGCGATGTATCCACTGCGATTCGTCACGGGGCAACAGGAGTGATGTTGTCAGGAGAAACTGCTTCAGGACAATACCCCCTTGAAACGGTGCAAACCATGGCCAAAATTGCCTATGCTACAGAACAAGGTCTTGCTTCTCATGACCAAAGGCCCAATGCCCTTGCTCGGTTCCGCTCAACGAGAGCTGTTGCACACGCTGGCGTAGAACTGGCTAAGGAATCCGGTGCAACTCGCATCGTCGTGGCTACAGAACACGGAAATGCGCCGAGATTAGTATCTGGATACCGGCCCGACATTCCCGTTACCGCTGTGAGCGACCGTTTGCGGGCTTTGCGGAGAACCTGCCTTCTGCCAGGCGTGGATTCTGTTCTTGTGAAGGAGCATGAACGAGGTTCTCAAACCATGAAGGAAGCAGTACGTTTGTTGGCGATACAGGGGCGTATCGGGCCTAAAGAGCGTGTAGTCTCCATTTCAGGGAGCCCACTTGCCATGCGCGGGGCTACCAGCACTCTCCGATTGTATCGTATCGATGACAACGGTGAAATTCTTGGTTCACAGTGACTTGGGATGCCGTTTTTGCAAGACTTGATGCAAATTGAAGAAAATTGAACGCGTCGCGGTTTTCATATAGGGGTTGCTTTTCGGAAGGCTTGCTAAGGAGCGATTACCATGCCATCACAATGGGAAGACAGAAGCAAGCCACACCGTAACATCGTATTTATTGGTCACGTCGACCACGGAAAGTCCACAACTGTTGGACGTCTCCTCCTCGACTCCGGCCATATTGAAGGCCACGTTATTGAAAAGAACGAAAAACTCGCTGCAGAAGCAGGTAAGGCTGGATTCGGTCTTGCGTACGTCATGGACGGACTCAAGGAAGAGCGAGAGCGTGGAATTACCATTGACGTTGCTCACAAGGAATTCTTTACTCCAGACTTTTACTGGACTATCATCGATGCTCCAGGTCACCGTGACTTCGTCAAGAACATGATTACTGGCGCATCCCAAGCAGACACAGCTGTTCTGCTCTGTGCAGCCAACGACGGTGTTAACGCACAAACCAAGGAACACGCTTTCCTTGCTAAGGTTCTTGGAGTTAAGGGACTTATCGTCCACGTTAACAAGATGGATATTTCCGGTGTTGACTGGCAAGAAGCGAAGTACACGAAGGCCTGCGAAGAAGTGTCACAACTTCTTAGGGTGGCTGGATTCAAGCCTGACGATGTTCCAATGATCCCAGCATCATCTCTCAACGGAGATAACGTCTTTGACAAGTCAGACAAGTGCTCATGGTACAAAGGACCAACTTTGTTTGAAGCCATCAACGCTACTCCAATGCCAAACAAGCCATCCGACAAGCCTCTTCGCTTGCCAATTCAGGATGTCTACAAGATTTCTGGTATCGGAACTGTGCCTGTTGGTAAGATTGAGACCGGTGTCTTGAATGTTGGAAAGAACGTTGTGTTCAATCCATCTCAGAAGTCTGGTGAAGTGAAGTCAATTGAGATGCACCACACTATGGTCGAAAAGGCAGAACCTGGTGACAACGTTGGATTCAACGTCCGTGGACTCGCTGCAGACGACATCCGCCGTGGTGACGTCGCAGGATACTCAGACAACGCACCAACCTTCGTCCGCCACGATGAGACCTTCGTTGGCCAAATTCAACTTATGGATATCCCAAAGGCTGTTTCCGTTGGATACACACCAGTGTTCCACGCACACACCGCACAAGTTGCTGTTAAGTTCATGGAACTTCTAGAGAAAACCACCAAGGGCAAAAAGGAAGCTAACCCTTCCTTCCTCAAGACTGGTGACGGATGTTTGATTCGCTTCCAACCTACCAAGCCAATGGCCATTGAGCAAATGGACACGTTCCCAGAACTTTCCCGCTTTGCTATCCGTGACATGGGTAAGACTGTCGCCGCTGGTGTCTGTCTAAAGATCGATAAGAAGTGAGCATTGCTCAAGCAATGACAGTTGATTCAAGGAGGGGAGAGTATGGCCGCAGTTACAGTAATCAAATTGACTGGTGAAAACCACAAGGATATTGATTCGGTTGCAGGCCAGATCAAAACCATTTGCGACACTGGTGGAATTACCCTACGTGGACCAATTCCTCTACCAACACGTCATCTCGTGGTCCCAGTTCGTAAGGCTCCAGATGGTGAAGGCAGTGAAACCTATGACCACTGGGAACTTCGTGTTCACAAGCGTTTGCTTGAAATGGACATCTCCACTGGAAAAGACGAAAATGCTCTTCGCTTGGTCACCAAGATCCCTATCCCCGACACCGTGAGCATTGAAATCTCAATGCGCTCTGTAAATTGATAGCTCAATTACAACTCTTCTGAGTGTGAATGAACCACCTAGTTCATTTTTGTATAGGGCTCGTCGATTAAAGTTCGGCCTTCTCAGCCACACTTGCATCCATCAACCATGTTGCTGTGGCAATATCAAGGAAATGAATATCGCCAGCCTCTAGACTCAGTTCTTCACCATCTTCGGTGATGATAGGTTCGGGCAGAGACTCAAGGATTCGAACACGAATGAGTTCACTATTATCTTCCTGTGAAGTTGGCGAAGAATCTGTTTGAGCCTCTTCCACTATTGGTTGCTCGTCAATAACAGTGATAGGTTCGTTTGAGGGGGCTAATTCCATTGCTGCTGCATGTTTCTCACCTTTTTGCTCAGTTGGTGCAGGTTTGGATGATGAATCCATTTCCATCGTGTCAGCGAGTAGGTATGCTTCTTCATCATTCCACTCTACTTCTGTAAGAAGGCGGTCTTCTTCATCAGGTTCAGGTTCATCTAAAGGGGGGAGAACTTCTTCAAATGCTAAGTCGGGAGGCGGCTGTGAAGTGAGTCCACCTGTGGACTCACCTAGAAATGCGTCAAGTTGCATCGTTCCAGGCGCATGAGTTATCGGGCTACGAACAATCTCCCCGATGATGCCCTGTTGCATGCCTTGCCAATCAATCTCCTTTTTGAAACGGTCAACATTGAGTATTAGGGCATGGTAAAACGCCTTTTCAGCAGGGTCATGCCGTTGCCAATCGATAGCAGGCAATTCTTGAGCCATTCCTGGATTCACAGCGCCCCGTAAAGATTGGCTCGCTGCATGTTGCATCATTGCAACCATTCGCTTACGAGCCAGTTCAGAAGCAATCCGACGAATGTTGGTTTGGCGCTTTTGCAAATTTTGCAATCGCATGTCCGTTGCGCCTTTTCGCATCATTTCTTGGATGTCTAAATCGAGACTGGAAAGTAATCTTCGAATCATTTCCCAAAAATCTTGACGGGGTAAAGCAACGGGTACATGCCGCGGTAATTGCTGCCGATGTGTTGTGAACAATTGTTCCTCAATCTCTCGCGCTTGTGCGCTATCGAGATCACGAATTGAGGACATCAGTCGGGTCGTGTAGGTGACCGGATTTGAACCCTCTTCTCTCCAAGGTTTGGGTCAACCACAAGTGATGCGCTCAAGACGCCCTTTCATATCCAATAACCTCACCACCAAAGGCAAGGTGAAGAGGCATTGTTGTCCAAAGTTCCGTCAAAGCGCTCACTGCATAAATGCAGTTCAGCCCTTCTGATGGCGTTCATGATGCTTGTTACGTCTTGGACAGCGATTTTATCTCACCCTCTTCAGGAAGATTTTGAGCCAGCGTCTGCTCAAACTTTCTTACCTCAAGGAAATGCAACTAATGTTTCACTTACTCAAAACAATACACTCTCAATTCCCTACAATGAAACATTCACCGGTGGTAATTTGTCGGTCACGCCAGAATGGCTTGCTTACGAAGATACGACTCATTCTTTCGGCATGGATTCTGGAAACGGTTGGCCAGGCACACATAACGGAACCCAAGGCATCGGGCGAGGAGGCCAACTGAGTTTGGCTTCGCAACAATCCATTGCTTCGCTCACCGACTTTGAGAACCTTGTTGAAACCGCCGTTGGTTGGCGTGGAACGGGGGTTCATCATTCGGTTTGGGGTGTATCTCAACCAGGAACTTGGACTTCTAATAGTTCTCATCTACTTCCGAGTAATGCCGTTGATGGGAACAATGTGGTTGGAACCGTCAACCCCCATGACCTTCAAGCGAATATGACTGGCTGTCTTATTTCGCCATCATTTGCAATTCCTGCATTTATGTCAAATTACACATTGTCTCTTGACCATTGGCTGGCTTTGGAAGATTCAGATGCGGCTTGGATAGAGTGGCGTACATCAGTCCAGAATCCTTGGCAAACTCTTGAGCCAGTTGGAGGATATACCAACACCTCAAGCCTCTCCAGCACACCTTCGTATGTATGGTCTGGGCAATCACAACAATGGCATAATGCTGAATTTTCGCTTGATTCAGTAATTCCTAGCGGAGCAGACAACTTTGAATTTCGCATGTGCTTCCAGACGTCGTCTGCTTCATCTTACCGCG
>DASCRS010000017.1:0-5673 GCA_034402455.1 Candidatus Poseidonia sp.
CCATACCCCTATTCCCTAAAAGATAGGATTACTGGGCGAGGAGGGCACTTGTCAAACGACCAAACTGGCAAATTTCTTGCAGAAGTTTGCACGGAAGCAACTCGTAGCATAACGCTCACTCACCTCAGCGAGAAAAACAACCAACCTCACATAGCTGAATCAACGGTTCTGTACTATATCGATGAAATATTCAATGGAGACCTTACCATCTCCTTACAAACAGGTCCTGATTTTTCTCACTATGTCGGAAAAGACAACGAAGACAACCGCCTCATCGAGGCCAAAAAACAAGCCACCAACTGATGATTTGACCTTGATTTAAGGTCAATGGCTAAATGATACCTCATCGTGTCCTCAATCGTGAACCGCCAAGCCGCCGCATCAGGCTCACCTCGCATTCGCCGCGATGAGCATGCGGTAAGCGAGGTTTTGGGGGTAGTCATGCTCCTCGCAATGGTCATCACAATCATGGGAGGAGTGTGGGTTTTCCTCAACCCTTACTTGTCTGATTTTGAAGACAATACCAATTGGAATTCAGCAACAGGATTAGCAGACCGCATAGAAGACCGTGTTGAAGTTGCTGGAAATGCTCCCGAGGGAACTGGATTTCGCAACACATTATCTATGAAGTCAACATCTATTCGAACGGTACAAAATGTTGAACAATGGAGCATTTCCGCTGATTTTACACCTCAAGAAAGCATCGAAATTCGCAAAGTCAACGATACGGTTATCGCGGTCACTGCCGCTAATGAATCGGCTAGAAGTATGAGTATACAGACGCCAATTATGACCATTGAGCGAACAATTCCCACAACATCACAGGAGGTTTTTATCACCCATAATGCAACTAATCCTCACTGGATGATTATCACCGTTTACGGGGAACAAGACGATGCTCTGCACCGCACGGTGTATGCATCACTTTCTGGATTGAAAATCACAACTTCCTTAGGTCAAGGTTCACATGAAATTGTGATGATGAACAATGCTCGGGCTGAACGCTTCCCCAACGGCGCTTGGGATGTAACTACCATGCCACTTGTTGAGTTTGATCGTATGGCAAATGAAGAGTTGCGACTCTCTATCTTGCTCTGTGATGTTACTGGAAATGGTTCAATCGGAACTGGAAGTAATATCGGTATGGAATTTGTTTCACTCGGTCCACTAACACTCTTTACAGGCGAGGCTTACAATGTACGCTTTACAGTTCTAAACGCCTTGCATGACATCATCACGCCGCAATACCATGAAACATGGCTCTCTGATTACACTATCCAACGCTCATCTGGGACGCTTGACACCTTCATTGGCTTTTCACCTTATGAGCGTGCAAGTGGCTCGGACGGATTTACAATTTCATCCCAAGGGCTGCCTTTGTATTTTGAAGTGGATTATCAACGAGTGGAGGTGAGTCGTTGAAGCATAACCTCAAGCGAGATGAAGATGCGGTTTCTGCAGCAGTGGCCACTGTACTCCTATTTGGAGGAGTGCTGTCAATCATCGGCTTGATGATGGTATCAATGATGCCAGTAATAGAAGAACTCGAAGGTTCGGTTGAGCGCCATGACATGTCCGCACAAATGACACTCCTTGCCCATGAAACCTCAGAACTCAGCGAGCGTGGAATGCCTGGGGACTCTGCCAAAGCGACACTCATTCCTGTTGATGGTACACTCGTATGGGATTCACTAAGGGGAGGCATGTGGTATTCAGCAACTTGGCAAGAAGGCATGAGTTTGAGAGCAAGGGGAGCACTGGATTTTGATGATACGCTTGAAATCAGACATCCTGAATCATTTATCTCTTCTGTTTGCATCACTGATCTACGCCAAGGCCCTGACCGCCATTACTTCTACACTCTTGACGCTCAAATTGACGAGGCAATAGTTTCCGTAGCGCCTGGACTCGCTATGCCACTTGGACCAGTTGATGTTACACTTAGCGATTCGGGCTCTGAAATTGTATCAAAGGAACTAAGGGTTGACGACATGGAAATTTTTGACCTCTCCCAACATGGAACCGTCACTATATCTTCGAGTCATGAACTTGTCGTGCTAGCTCAAAAAGGAACTGGAGGTGCCACTTATCTAGAACCAATAGACCGGGAACCCTCTGACAAACGTGGACATGCTTGGGCAGTACCAATGGAAGCAGGTTATTCTCGCATCCACATCCTAAGCGATGAGGCAAATCAAATCCAGATAACTACAACAAGCGGGACTCAATTGTATTACTCGCAACCAAGCGATATGTCTCGTACTGCGGTTTCCTTTAGCCATGACCTTAACCTCGCATCCAACCAAGTTGTCCAAATCACCACCAGTGCCCCGTCCCGAATGATGTACAATTCCGCTAGTGACAATTCCTCAGGAGTGACATCATGGCCTGCAATAACTGGCGCCTACCTCGGCCATTCATTCCTCCCTCCTAACGCAGAAGGCACCCTCCGATTCACCAACCCAGGAGAAACCGTTGTGACCATCACATGGCGAGGAGGCGGTATCTCCGTTCAGCCAAATGATATCGA
The DNA here is from genome assembly GCA_034402455.1 of Candidatus Poseidonia sp. GTDB lineage: Archaea > Thermoplasmatota > Poseidoniia > Poseidoniales > Poseidoniaceae > Poseidonia. The sequence goes on from DASCRS010000017.1 coordinate 2,531, forward strand.
ACATATCGCATGGCCACCAGAACAAATCAACGGAGCCCCATCACTCGATGCTGATGGAGATGTTTTTGTCACGTGGGCAGCATCTGGTGAAACGAATATTACCGATGCAGTCTCGGGCATCACGATGATCCCCGCTGATGACACAGGCTCGCTATCTGGTGCATCGTTCGCCTACATGAATTCCGACAACACAACAAGCGAACATCTCATTCTTGCTCTCGCAGGCTACACATCAACTTGGAATGCGAGTGGTGTAGCAAATCAAACTGGAATATTTCTCAATGACAACAACCGTCATAACCTGACCTTAAACCAAGGTGAAACCACTCTCGAGGTGGAGAAAGATCATCCATTGAGGGTCACCCGTTTCAGTGGTTCCAATGGACTCTACCAAATACCACATGACGGCGAACAACGATGCAACAGTATTGGAACCCAGGCCAGTGGCTGGATCTCCACTGATTTACCGTGGGAGCGCATGGGCGGCAGGGGAGAAATTGACCTCCAACAAGCATGGCGAGATGGTCGCCACCCCTCAAGCGTCGCCATCGAAGTTTTGGGAAGTGATGGAACATCCACTCATGCTACTATTGGCACAGTTTGGGCTTTCCACCTTTCACGGCTCGCCTATCAATTCCAATCTTCGGTCAAGGGGATGGAAGTTGCGTTTAGCGGAGGTGCTGTAGTCACAAACCACCCCGAATTCCAACCATATGTAGTCGTGCCACCATCTGACCGAGGCGGCCCTGGCCCCCGTTTTGCAGCAACCATTCCTTCACTCCACCCAACAGCAGATAGCGCATCGGGTGCAGGAATCTTAGAATTGGACATCGAACTTGTCCACAGAACATCTCTAGCATCAACTCCAGCATATGAAGTTCGTAGAGGATGGTCAGAACCCTATGGCAGTGCTATTGCGAACAGCGCAGGAATTGGATTGGAATCGAGTGAAGATTGGACTATTTATCCTGGCAGACTTGATTTGTTGACAGATTATGTCGGTTGGGTCCCCGACCCGAGTTACGGAACCTCTGAATCAGTATGGCATACCAACGGTCAAGCTATTGAATTCACACTCCAACTTTCATCACTAGATGTCACAACACGGGAGGCGATGACATGAAACAAGTTAGATTGTCAAGAGACACACGTGCGGCTGCCACTGAACTTGGATATGTGTTCACATTTCTTCTAGGCGTCTTGCTGATGACGATGTTCAGTGTTTGGGCATGGGACATCGAAACAAATACTCGTTTACGCTGGAACGAGGAAGCGGTTGAGGCGAACATGAACGATTTGGCTGCGGCTGTCGAGAGGGCTGATGAAGCAAGCCGAATTGGCAATGTTAGTTATGCTGAATCTGTATCTTGGAGGCCAACTGAGGCTGACGAATCTTTGTTTTGGATTCGACTCAGTGATACTTCTCTAAAATTAATTGACAAAGGCGGTCCTCTTGACTTGACCGTTTCTCTTTCGGGAACCGGCAGTGGGCAGCACAGTGGAGAGATTCCTCTTGCCGGAGCAGAACGGATATGGGTTGTTCATGAAAATGGGACAACAACGGTAATGCTCGATAGGCCGCAAGCGGTTCAATGATCAGCGGCCCATCACAGCACGGTGAACCATGGTTTGAACTTCCTTCATACGGGAACGTGCACCCAATTCTCTGAACACAGACAATGCTCGTTGAAGATATTCCATTCGACCTTGACGGTCAGGTGCAACTCCTCCTAGACGAGTTAAGAGTTCTCCAATTTGCATTCGTAGGTCATTTGCTTCTGCAATGACGAGTGCTTCACGATAATGTTCCATAGCTTCCTCGGTACGTCCCGCATCATGAAGAACTTCACCAAGAAGAATGGTAATTTCAACCAAAGATTGGAGGTCTCCAGCCTCATTCATTGCTTCAAGAGCTGCTGTGTAGTGGAACATCGCAAGTTCAGATTGCTCCACTCTGGAATAATATCGACCAAGAACTGCTTGCGCCCGTGCGTGAAGGGCGGCATCACCCAGTGCTTCAGTTGCCTCGTGCGCATCCATTGCATGTTCCCGTGCTCGCTCCACTTCACCAAGGTCAATGAGTGCACGAGCGAGCGTTATTTGACTGCTTAGCAGTTCGTTGCCTTTGGATTGACTTAGAATAGCCTCAACTTCGCCGTAGGCTTCTAACGCCTTATTGCGGTCATTTTTTCTTCGCAGAAGGTAACCGATGTTATTGTAAGTGCGAGCAGCCCACTTTGCATTGCTTTGGCTGATGTAATGCTTGAGTGCTTCCTTGTGACGTGACAAAGCCACATCACTGTTGCCCTGTTTTCGACTTACATCGGCCAGTGATGAAAGAATTTCAGCCTCAATGGAGAAATTTTTGGCTTCTTTCGCTCCATCTAAAGCCTTGTTCAGAACTTTTTCGGCCTCAGAAAGTCGTCCAAGCAATGCAAGAATATCTCCTTGTAATTGGCCGATTAGAACAACTGTACTGGCCTTCAAATCAGTTGTATCAATGCGCTCTATTAGACCAAGCAATTCCATGTGACCCTGAGAAACGAGGTGGCGTCCTTTTTCCATGAGTATAGCCGAAGCGACATCAAATTGATTTGACTGGATGGAATGGTAAATGAGTTCAATGGCAACCTCATTTGATTGCGATTGCTTTTCATACCATTCCATACATTTGCTGTGGAACTCTTCTTTGAGTGCAGGAGACAAACTTCTGAGCAAGAATTCACGAATTAGATCGTGGACATCGTATGTCGTTGAGTCCGCTTGTCTTGCAAGCCCTGATTCAACCAAATTGTCCAATTCATCAGTATCTAATTGTTGCATGGCAAGCGCATCAAGGACCATGGGTTCTCTAAAAATTGAAAGTGCGGATAATACACGCTTTTGTTCAGCGCTAAGTTTTGAAAAGATTTCAACTGTGACATAGTTTTCCAATGTTTCATGGAATGCTCCTGCAGATGCCCCGCGATTGATGAGTTCAAGAACCAGGGGGTGACCACGAGATAAACCGTGGATATGGAGCCATTGTTCATCTTCCAGATTTGAAAAACTGCTTAGTAATTTCCGCCCAGAATCAGGGTCAAGGCCGTCTAATGGAAGGACTAAACTTGCAATTCTTCCTTCAGCATCTTTTGTTGGGACAA
>DASCRS010000018.1:0-3998 GCA_034402455.1 Candidatus Poseidonia sp.
GTTACTGTAGATGCAAGACCTTCAACGATTCCTGCAATAGGAAATTGGTCGGTAAATTGTGTTAGGTCTACAATACCATTATGATATGCAAGGCGTATACCATCGGAAGTAATCAAAGGAACACTTGCCTCCGACGAAACCTCAAACATATCAATGCCCCAATCCGATAGAGTTGCATCATCCAAGTAGTATAGCCCAGCAACGAAATCAACAGTTGCGCCATTTTCTTCATCTCGGAAATCTAAAACGAGATTCAAATCAAGAGCCTTTGTTCCATCTGCAATCGAAACGGTAGGAGTTTCTGTTGAACTTCTGTGAGCCATTTTGATGTCCACTTCTTGCAAGAGGTCAGAATCAACTTCTTGCGCTGCAAGATGATCCAATGACCATTCTGCTGCCCAAAAACTTGGAGGGCCGTTGCGGGCAACGAGTGCCCCGTTTTCATCAACGGAAAGAACGGTGGAATATTCGGGGGGATTGATTATGAAGTCGGCTTTATGCCCAGGTTGTGCAGTCAACTCAAAACCAGTGTTAATCTCTGCGCCCATTGTCAAGAGGCCCTGGTATGTGCGCTCAAGGTCCAAGTCATCTCCTCCCTCAAGATTGAAATTTGAAGCCATGAGTTCAACAGATGCAACGGCAGTAAAGCACAATGGAGGTTCAAACACATTGTCCTCACTTGCCCCCTCCACTGCGGAATCGGTCGTTTCATCGGTTGAGCATTGTGTGGTCGTTCCTGCATTGGTGTATTGGCTAACATAATTCGTACTGAGGCTAGTCACGGTTCCAAACCCGCTCTCCAATGCCGAATTAATAGCATCGTTAACTTCACTCTTCAGTTTTTGACCAACGGTAGGGGTTCCTGCACCACCTGTTGGGGTGTTAAACATTTGACGTATCAGGTCAGCAGGGGCGCCATCGTTTGAATCCAATCCATCGGTTCCCTCAAGAGTATCTCCTACAATAGTGCCAGACCCAAGTCCAAGTGAATCTCGTTCGAATTCTCGAACTGCCCAAGTGAGTTCAAGTTCTATACTTGAGGTTGAGACCAAATCAAAAACATACATCCCTTCAACCCAATCTTGTCGGTGTGGGGTCATGTCTTCAGCGTGGTCGTACTCATCACAGTCCCCTCCAATAGAACTGCATGATTGCATTCCAGCAGCACTTGCAAGAGGTGCCCAAATCTGAAGAAGAAAGAATCCAACTAACAGCATAGGAATAAACGAGTTCGCTCGATTTACATCATGATTGAGTGCCGACATTGCTAACGCTAAGAACGGGAACTTGAAAGGAGTTCCCCTCATGCCCTTACCATGAAGGATGATGAAATTTATCATTTCTTTATCCCAGTTCACCGCTTAGATGGTGAACGGATTCATGCCTTTCTGAAAAAAAAAGAGGTGCTCCACCGTGACATTGCGCCTGTTGATTTGAAGAATGAAAACATCGCATTCCCTGTGTTATCCATTGAGCTGTTCGAGCAGGTGAAAAATGACCTAGCATCTGAATCAAGAATCCCATTAGAACTTATTTCCCTCATTCCTCATTATATGGAGCCTAATGAGCCTCACCGACGACTGGTTATGATGGTCACAAAATGGTGGAAAGGTATTCCAAAGGAAGAAATGCAGGGGCCCTTGGATTCATTTCTAAAATTATTACCAAATAAGTGGGAGCGCCTAGGAAGCCTCATTCTTTTTCCGAACAAAAGTTTTGGCGAAGACATATGGTCGAATCTCTCGGATGAACTGCGAAATAACCTTTGGCAAACCATCGCTTCGGCCCTTAATGCAACGAGTATCGGAATTCAATCTCCTATCGCTGACGATGCCGTTCGCTCATCCCAAGTAGTCATGCTTCATGGAGACTCACAGGTAAGTTTCCTAGACCATGGAATTCACTACGAATTTGATGCCGCAAAAGTCATGTTCTCTTCAGGAAATGTCACTGAGCGTAGACGTATTGGTTCAATGAACATGAAAGGCGAAACCGTTGTTGACGCTTATGCTGGAGTTGGCTATTACTCGTTTCCTATGATCATAAACGCAGGGGCGGCCCATGTTCATGCATGCGAAATGAATCCTCCTTCTATTGAAGGGCTACTTAGGGGAGCAAAAGCAAACGAGATTGAAGACAAACTAACCGTTCACCAGGGAGATAACCAAGAAACACTTCCGCTGCTCAAAGGAATTGCTGAGCGATGCCATCTTGGTTTGCTGCCTTCTTCCGAAGCGGTTTGGAGCCCTTGCCTTGAAGCCCTCAAACCCGAAGGAGGTTGGCTTCATATTCACATGAATGTTGAAGAAGAGCATATTGAGGATTGGAAAGTAGCGACGATTGCCCGATTACAGTCACTCAGCGATGGATTGAGCCTCGGTTTTTCAGTACAAGGTATGCATTTAGAGCGCGTGAAATGGTATGCACCCTATGTGCGACATGTCGTCTATGACATTGAATGCCGGCCGAAGAAATCAGGACCATCCGGTTGATGTGTTGTAAGTTGCGATTAATGTCGCATTCCATATGTCGCTCAACATCGTTTGATTGGTTCTTTTTCCGATTTCATTCTGGTACACGTATCCTTGCTCATTCACAAAGGCAACATGAGGAATGGAGGTGACGGTCATCGCACTCGCAAAATCTGGATGAAGCATGAATGGACGACTAATCGTTCGGTTCAGGTTATTTTCGGTGGTATTGTGCCACTGATTCATGTCCGTGAAATCTGGGTTGTCCTCTTTTGAAAATATCATCATCCGTCCTTCGGGAATAACCTGGTCGTAGGCGTCAAGAGTCGCTTCGCAATGTGTACACCAGGGTGCGGAAAAATAAGCAATATAAGCGCCCTGAGCCATAGTGGAACGGTTGAACTCATCACCTGTGTGAGATTCAGCAGTCCACTCGGGGACAAGTTGTGCTTCTAATAGGGAGGATTGTTCTTTTTCATCATCATCGCTACTCGAGTTAAGTTCTGCATTGGGGGCTACACAGCCCGAAAAGAACAGTATGAGTGTCAAAAACACGGCGCAGAGATTTGAATTACTCAATAAATCACAACCCGTCATCAACCAATTCTGCATCTAAAATAAGTGCATCTTTGTACATGTTAAGCGGTTCATCACTGCTTCCACGAAGGAGAATAATTGGAATTGCTGCAAGCAATAATAATACGAGTGGTATGGTGATGAACATAACGACTGTTTCAACAAATGAACTGCTCTCAACAACGGCGGCTGGTGGGTTGCGAATTGTTCCGTCTGGGTCTGCCACTCCAATCATTTCCATTGAGATGATTTTTACCTCATAAACAGGCCTTCCTGCAGAAGAAAACGGGTTGTCAACATCAGTCCCTGTAGGTTCATCTGATGTTGGAGTCTCAGCAATTGCTCGGATGTGCGTCATTCCGTCTCGGACAATTCCGAAAGTGGCATAGCCCTCATCTTCTCGGTTTTCAGGGTCCAAATTGTGAGCCTCTGTTTCAGCGATGTACCACTGTGCATCTGCGGAGTCGGGGTCTTGACTGCGAGCCATTCCAATAGCGCCGTCTACATGGGAAAGGTTATCGTTGAGTTCGAGAGGAATGGTCTCGCCAGTACCACCGCTACCGCATGATGGGTTGGGCTCATGATAGAGAACAATGGTCTTGCATGTGGGGTCGCCCGATTGCGTCACGAAATCGTTGATGACACGATGGAAAAAGATGCCATCATACAACCCCGATTCAACATGTGAAATCATGTTATCCGTGGTAATCGGAGCCCACTGTTCAAATAATTCAATGATGATGGTCCCCTCAGTTTGTCCCGAAAAATGTCCTTCTTGGTAGGTCACTTGAAGTTCAATGATAGCGTTTCCCTTGTAGGAATCCATCATCGGTGAATCTTCTGTATCAGGTCTGTCATCCCATAACGTTGGGTCCAAGCCGTTACTGCGCCACAATGGCTCGGATTCTTGAGCCCCGATGGTTGAAGGCAGTAAGACGGTTAGAAACAGGC